>DUDC01000285.1:0-62760 GCA_012959465.1 Planctomycetaceae bacterium | reverse complement strand
CCTGGCATCGGCCATCGCTTGGATCGCGACACGACTGGCGTGATCATGATTGCGAAAACCGATGCAGCTCACGTGTCGATGATGAACCAATTCGCGGCGCGAACCGTGGTAAAATCCTATTTGGCGATCGTTTGTGGGAGGCCCAGCCGAGATGCGGAGGCCGTTGATGCGCCGATTGGTCGCCACCCGTATCAGCGCGAAAAAATGATGATCCGCTCGAACCACTCCACCAGCCGGACGGCGAAAACCGTCTTCCATGTCAAGGAGCGGTTCGGAAAGCACTCGCTACTGATGGCTCAACCCAAGACGGGAAGAACACACCAAATACGAGTACACGCGGCACACATTGGACACGCCGTCCTCTGCGACCGACTGTACGGCGGCCGCAATCGAATCTCGAGGAGCGAACTCTCGGGCGGTCCGTCATGCGATGACTACGTGCTCGAACGCCAAGCACTGCATGCCTGGCGGCTGGAAATACGTCATCCACGAACCGATGAGCTGCTGACGTTCGAAGCGCCGCTTCCAGACGATTTGAACCAGACGCTGCAAATCTTGCGAGAATCGTAATACCGATGCCCGTAGACGCTGCAATCGTAGGCCGCGGGAATATCATTCCATCACCGTCACTTGGCCAGCGTAGATCGGTTCAACATGTCCTGGCACGGTTTCCAATTGCAAGGCTCCATCCTCGGCGATGCCGCGAACCACTCCTTGCCATCGGCGGTCTCCACTACGCAATTCGACACGCTTACCGTTTAAATAGCAAACACGGGACCATTGTTGGGCCAAGTTCCACACGCCTCCTTCAAACTGATTCCACTGATTCTCGAATTCGACAATGAGAGCGAGAAGAACGTCATTGAGATCCAGAGGTTCCGAGACCAATTGCGCGAGCGAAACGCCTCGATGTTCGACCTCGTCTGGGGCGTCGTCGAGAGAATTGCAAACGTTCAATCCGATTCCGACGACGGCCGACGCAGACGGACGACTCGGCGTTTCGACCAGAATTCCGGCAATTTTGCGATCACTTACATACACATCATTTGGCCATTTTACCCGAACGTCATCTCCGGACACGATCGGTTGGATCGCGGCTTGAACGGCCAATCCAGCCAACAGAGCAATTTTGGGAAGGTCCTCAGGAGACTTGCCAACTCGGGCCGATTGTAAAGCGATCGAAAAGGTCAGTGCACCCATTGTACTGTGCCAACGATTACTTCCCCGGCCACGCCCGCCGGTTTGAGCCTTGGCCCAAACAAGTTCAGGAAGCAACTGGACGTCACTAAATGAATTCGCCAATGACCAGGTGTTCGTTGACTCCATAGTCTCAAACACCTTCACCGAACGAATAAATGTCGCTTCACGCAATCGCGTGACAATGTCGGCTGGTTCGTCACCATTGCGTTTCAGTCGCGAGACCATATCGACTCTTTCGCGACATGAGGACGAATAAGATCAGCGATAGCGGCCGTCACTCGCAAGGCTCGCTCCAATTCACTTGCCCACGGTCCTTCCGTCGCCCGCTGCCAGCCAGCCAAGGCCATCGGCACGGCCGGGTCTTCGTCGTCCCGCAGTGGGTCGTCCGGCAAGTTGTCGTAGTACGTACGCGAATTCGTCGTTGCCGCAAAGAACTCGCGCAAATCGTGCCGAGTCGCCAGAGCAGCTTGCAGCCGTAGGCAGGCGTGTTCGTGCACTCGTTGAGTTTGATTGGTGATTTCCAATCCCCAGTCTGGCAGGCGGAACGACTCGGGGCCCTCCACCAACGCGTGACATAATTCGTGGAGAATCATCTGGGCCAATGAGTCATCCGCATCAAGTGAGCTAGGGTCCCCGATACGCAACGTGCCGACCCCATCCCAACTGGCGAAGACGTTGGGATCACGAACTACCTCGATACCAAAACACCTGGCAGTCGATACCCAGACTAGTTCGAGCGGATCTTGATAGACGGTGGAAATGGTTCGCTGAAGGTTCATTGTAGTGTCCAAGCGATCTAGTGTTGACGACTCTCGCTCACCGCCTTCAATGACAAATGAGAATTGGCAAATAACAAACGACAAATCGCCCGTTGAATGTCATTCGTCGAGCTGACACGGACCGCATTTCAGCGATTCCAGCTCCCGAGTCGATCCTGGTCGTCCAATAGTCTCTTAAGTTCTACTTTTCTGGGGTTTCTCCCGCCCATGCGGGTGGCGGTGCGACCCATTCTCGATCATCGTTGGTAACCGGGTGACGGAGGCCGAGCTTCCAAGCGTGCAAGCACATCGGAGGTTCACTAGGCAGCAGTGTTTGTCGCGTACCGAATTGATGGCCTTCAAGGTACGCATTGTCCCCGATGATAGGCGTCCCAATGTGCCAACAATGGAGCCGAATCTGGTTGGTGCGCCCCGTTTTCGGCACGACACGAAGTAACGACGTACCGTCGTCGAGTCGTTTCAATACGGTAAACTCGGTCCTGGCGGGCAGACCATTCTCGTCGATGCGACGGAATCCGCCGGCATCGGGTTCACGACTGATCGGCGCTTCGACCGCGAATTGGTTCTGTTGGGGGACGCCACTCACACGGGCTAAATAGGTCTTTGCGACCTCCCCTCGCGCAAAGATCGGCTGCACTTGCGAGGCGACCCATCGCTGTCGCGTCAATAACATGACACCTGATGTATTTGCATCTAGACGATGCGCAACACGAATGACCTGCGGTGCATACACATGATTGAGCCAATATATGAGCGTGTTACGATTGAATCGCCCACAGGGATGGATCGGCAACGGTGCCGGCTTGTTGACGACGATCAGCGTTTCATCTTCGTCCAAGATCTGGACGCCGGATGAGACATCGGGCTCAGTCGTCATGGGAATGCAATTCTCGTATCGTTCACCGGCCACAACGATCCGATCTGAATTTACGGCTTGACCGTTGAAGCGAATACGACCGTCACGGCACAACGCGTCCCATGTATCTCTACCCACGTGAGGGTGGACGCCGTCGAGACAATCTAACAAGCGGTGTTTGTCAAACTTCAACGGTACATTGATCGGGCGGATGTTGTCATAGGGAATGCTACCGGGCAGTGGTGATGTAACCTGCAACAACATTTCCTGCCGCTCACCACGCCGCCTCCATGCCTGTTCGTCGGGCGACTCGAAGCAATACGGACACGACTCGCCGACGACATATTTCTTGGACTGCTGGTCATCAAGGCTTAACGGAGCCTGGCAAGCGAAGCATTGCTCCGTCTCCGATTCACAAAGATCAGGTCCGACGGCAACGCGCCGGTCAAAAACAAAACACTCCCCGTCGTAATGATCTCCACCCACGTCTTCAAAGTACTTAAGAATCCCACCGTCCAGTTGATAGACATCTTTAAATCCCTGTTGTTCCAAATACGGTCCGGCCTTCTCACATCGAATTCCGCCAGTACAGAACATGACGACCGCTTCCGATCGCCATTTGTCCGGCAGAGATTCCACCGCTTTGGGAAAGTCGCGGAAGTTCTCGACGCCGATTGAATGCGCCGCATGAAATGTGCCCAACTTGATTTCGTAATCATTTCGGACGTCCAGCAGATGGACCGGTTGGCCTTGATCAAGCCATTCTTTGAGCTGTTTAGCCTGTAACTTCTGCGATGTGGCAACACGCGGGTCGACTTGATGGACACCGAACGCGATGATTTCCTTCTTGAGCCGAACCAACATTCGCTTAAACGGCTGGTAACTTGTCCAGCTCTGCTTGACCATCATATCGGCGAATGGAGCGTCACTTCGCAGCGCGACCAAGAAGGCCTCGATCGATTTCTCTGACCCGGCCAAGAACAGGTTAATACCCTCTGGACTTATCAGAATCGTGCCCTTGAGCTGAAGCTCGTTACTGAGAGCACGCAGTTGTTCTCGACGCGAGGGCAAATCGTGCAATGTGACGAAGCGATACGCGGCGATATTGAGCACACGATCTAACGGTTCGGTTGATCTGGCATCTGTAGAAGGTGTTGTCTGTTCCGTCATCATTTTCAGCGCAGGTTGTCCAGCAATTGGTGAGGAGTCGTGTCGGAAAAACACAACAGAGGATCGTACGAAGAAAAGGAAAGGCCGTCGAGGTGGAATACGGTCGAGCGCAAGCCGCAATGAGGCGGATACGGATATTGAATCTGACGGATGTTACCGGCCAAAATGGCCGAAACTTCCCCGGTGATCCTTGCGGAAAATCTCGTGGGCATTGATAATTCCTGTTTTGACAGACCGTGATAGAAGCGGCTCAAGTTCCCAACGCTCAAGGCATTCACCGTGAAACACCGTCCATTGCTCGCCCTGTTGTTGCTTCATGCGTCAGTTGTTTCGTCATTGCTCGTGCTTCCATCGGAAGGTCACGCCGCCGACGGCCGACCAAACATTCTCTTTATATTTACCGACGACCACGCGCCACATGCGATCGGTGCCTATGGCGGTCTGTTGAAGGACGTTAACCCGACACCCAATATTGATCGACTTGCTCGGGAAGGGATGTTGTTTCGCAACAGTTTTTGCAGCAATTCGATTTGCGGTCCCAGCCGAGCGGTTATCTTGACGGGCAAGCACAGTCATTTAAACGGATTCATGCACAACGGGAACCGTTTCAACGCTGGTCAACAAACGTTTGCCCGACTCTTGCAGCAAGTCGGCTACCAGACGGCCGTTGTCGGAAAGTGGCATCTCAAGTCTAACCCGGTTGGATTCGATTACTGGCGAGTTCTCCCCGGGCAAGGCGACTACTACAATCCCGTCTTCTTGGGTCCCGATGGACGCGAACAGATTGAAGGGTATTGCACCGACCTGGTAACCGACATGGCAATTACCTGGCTGAAGGAATCCCGAAATCAAGACAAACCGTTCATCTTGATGTGCCAGCACAAAGCACCTCACCGGACGTGGATGCCGGCAGCCCGTCACTTGTCGCTTTACGACGATATCGACTTGCCGGCCCCTGCGACGCTATTTGATCGATTCAAGGACAACGCCAGCCCTGCTCGTTTCCAAGAAATGGAGATCGATCGACATATGAACTTGGTGTTCGATCTTAAGGTCTCTCCCGACAAGCTGTTCGATCCGACTGCAGGCAAATCCGTCGATCGCTCCGGCTTCCGAAATCTAGACAAAATGACGCCCGCGCAACGCCGCACATGGAATGCAGCATACGAGCCTAAGAACAAGGCCTTTCGGCAGGCCAAGTTGAGCGGAGAGAAGTTGGTGCAATGGAAATACCAGCGGTACATGAAGGACTACCTGCGATGCATCAAGGGTGTCGACGAAAGCGTGGGTAGGCTCGTTGATTACCTCTCAGATTCAGGCCTAGCAGAAAATACAATTGTAATTTACTCGTCCGATCAAGGCTTCTACCTTGGCGATCACGGCTGGTATGACAAACGCTGGATGTACGAAGAATCTCTGAGAATGCCCTTTATCGTTCGTTGGCCGGGCGTCGCTAAAGCTGGCACGGTGAACGAGCATATGATTCAGAACTTGGACTATGCCGAGACCTTTTTGGAGGTCGCCGGTGCGGACATCCCAGCCGACATGCAAGGCACTTCCTTGGTCCCGCTGCTTCAAGGCAAGTCGCCCGACGATTGGAGAAAGTCAATTTACTACCACTATTACGAGTACCCCAGCGTCCATATGGTAGCGCGACATTGTGGAGTTCGCACCGAGCGATACAAATTGATCCACTTCTACCAATTTGGCGAATGGGAGTTGTATGATCTGGAAAATGATCCCGACGAATTGACCAACCTATACTCGAATCCGGCGTATCGAGACACCATCGCAGAACTGAGGACCGAATTGAAACGGCTGCAAGTGGTCTACCAAGATGATTCGGACATGTCGGAAATGCCAGCCGAATGGAAACAGAAGTACCGCAAGCAATAATGCTGTCGCGATGTAGTTCTCAAACCTAGGTCCGCCGGCACTAGGCCGGTGGGGTAGAAAATTAGTAGTTAAATCCGCACCAATTGGCCGGTTAGGTCCATACGGACGTCGGTGGTCAATCGGTGGCTTCACGGGCCGTCACAGCTGTTTATAATCTACCTCTGGTCCTCTAACTGCAATTCCTTCTCGCCATGAACAAGCCAGGCAATCAGCGACATGCACCGTCTCGAGCCGATACGACTGTGAGCAACGGAAGTCCGAGTCCCATTCGCGTGGGAGCCGTTTCCTACCTGAACACAAGACCGCTGGTGTACGGGATTGAGGCGTACGATTCGCAGATACATGTCGACTTTGATCTACCAAGCCGACTGGCCGATCGACTGCACGAAGGCCATTATGACGTGGCGCTAATTCCCTCGATCGAGTATTTCCAGCACCCGGACTACAAGATTGTCTCGGATGCCTGCATCGCGTGTCGCGGACCGGTAATGAGTGTGAAAGTTGTCTTTCGATGTCCACCAGAGTCAGTTCGCAGTCTGGGTGTGGACGAGGGATCGAGAACAAGCGCAGCTCTAGCTCGAGTATTACTCAACGAACGGTATGGCCTGCGTCCCGAATTAGTACCCTTTCCGATTGGCAGCCAGCTTAGCGACGTCGCGGCTGACGCCGTTTTGACGATTGGCGACCGGGCGATACACTTACCTAGAGAAGACTTCAATGAAATCTGGGACCTAGGTCAAGAGTGGGTCGACTGGTGTGGCCTGCCATTCGTCTTCGCAATGTGGGTGGCTCGTTCCGGTGTCGACACGAGCCTCTTGGAGCCGATACTTTCCGCGACTCGCGACGCCGGCTTGGCGAACCTAGATCAAATCGTCGCCACCGAGGCTCCCCGTCACGACCTCAGTATTGTTGACTGCCAACGTTATTTCTCGGAGCATCTTCATTTTGTCTTGGGTCAACGAGAGAACGACGGACTTCAGCTCTTTCAACAACATGCTCAGCGGTTGGGGATCTCACCGGCCCGATGGGTAGAACAATCAACGGGCCGTATTCGACTTGTCGACGCAGGTCGGAAATAGCCACCGCATCGCCGTTGGCGACCAAGAGATCCAACGATAGGAAGAATGATGCCGCAAATCACCGACATTTTGAGCAAGGCCGTTGATGGACAACGATTGACGCCTGACGATGGCGTTGCTCTGTTGCAATCACACGATTTGGCGGCAATTGGCAGAGCTGCTGATGAAGTAACGCGTCGACTCCACCCGGAACCGATCCGCACCTACAACATCGATCGAAACATCAACTACACCAACGTTTGCACTGCGGTGTGCGATTTCTGCGCATTCTACCGAGGCCCTAATAGCGACGAAGGCTACGTGCTTCCCCGCGAAGAGTTGCTTCATAAAATTGAAGAGACCGTAGCATTGGGCGGTGAACAGATTTTGATGCAGGGCGGTCTTCACCCCAGCTTCAAACTCGAGTGGTACGAAGAACTACTCCACGACATCAAGTCGCGATTTCCCCAAGTGAATGTGCACGGCTTTAGTCCACCAGAGATTCACCATTTCACAAAAGTCAACGGACTGCCATTGCGAACCGTACTGGATCGCCTGAAAAAAGCAGGATTGGGGAGTTTGCCAGGTGGCGGCGCGGAGATCTTGGTCGACCGAGTTCGATCCGAAATCACCCGCGGGAAGGTCATGACCGACGATTGGTTGAACGTCATGCGCGTTTGGCACGATTTGGGCGGGGCCAGCTCGGCGACCATGATGTTTGGGCATGTTGAAACGATGAATGAACGCATCGAGCACATGGAACGCGTTCGACAACTGCAAGATGAAACGGCCGGGTTTACCGCGTTCATCAGTTGGACATTCCAACCTGATAACACCGATATGGCGGAAATTGCACCCGCCGGCGCTTTCGAGTACCTAAAGACACAAGCTGTTTCCCGCTTATACTTGGACAACGTGCCAAATATTCAATCTAGCTGGGTAACTCAAGGTCTGCGGGTCGGCCAACTGTCGTTGCTCTTTGGCGCCAATGATATGGGCAGCTTGATGATCGAAGAAAATGTCGTTGCCGAGGCCGGCACCGTTCACTATCTGACGCTTGATCAAATCCGCGATTGCATCATTGAACTCGGTTTCACGCCGCGGCAGCGAAATGTCTTCTACGAGCTCCTCCCATTAGAACACGAACAGTTCGCCGTTGAAGCCAACCGACGCTCAGAACCCGGCAACCTCGTCGAGTTGCAAGCCTAAACGGATTGGTTGCTCAACTCCCTGGTGAGGCCAAGCCACTACCATCATGTTGGCCAACTACCTAAGTCGCCGTCCGCACGGTAAAAGGAACTGTCATAAGTTGTCCCCTTTGACACAAAGACAAGCAGCTGTTCGAACGGCATTTCGATTTGACGCCCCGAGTTGAGCGTCATGAAGTCAATGCTCTTGGCCAGGGAATGGTCCAGCGGTTGAGCAATTCTGTGATGTCGACACGATGACGATCTAAGTCGCCGATCCCCAGAGTACCACCATTGCTTTTCAATTGGGCGGGCGCTTCGTTTATCCCGGTCGTTGGATTGTATTTCGCTTCGAATTGATCGAGTGTCAATTCTCCACCGACGATAAGTGACGGTCGCTTTATCCGTACCCACCGTATGTCGTAACTCAAATCAGCTAACACCTCTACGTTGTCGTCGGCCAATTCGTGGCAGGCCGGATCGAACAAGCGAATGATCTCACCGGTAATTGTAATGGTCCGCGGAATCCAGATGCTTTCCGAAACGGCCCGTACGATGCGTTCGGCAATACTCGTTTTTCCATTGCCCGGCGGTCCATATAGAAACAACGCCTTACCGGCATAAACGGCCTGGCCGATTTGGTTGATCATCGCTGGCGATAACATGACATCAGAAAAGACCTTGCAGAGATCCGGGATCCCCAACTTGACCTTTCGAGCCGCTTGTTTTACGACGCTTGTCAAATAGTCGTCCCACGGAACGACCGCCAAACCAAAAATAAGTACAACGACGAGCGGCCAGATCCATCGAAACAGAGGTGTCAAGATCGATGGGAGAAGACATCCTGTTATTCAGACTCCCTGGAAAAGTGGGGCACGGGGCACGCGTGGAGCTTGCTGCTCAATCACCGTGGTGCGTCCGAATTCTCCAGATCGAGTGCCCACGCCGAGCCGAAATCTCTACATCACCCGTTAAGAGTCTTGAAAACGTTGTAATCGGAACAGCATATTGACGTAGCACATCATCTTGAATGATCGCCAGTTTCCGTATAAGGCGTGCAAGTGGTGCGCGATTGGGGGAATCCAGCGTGGTCAGAGTCGACAACCATTCGAGAGAACCGAGTGTCGTGATATAAGGGAGTTATCGCAAATTTAGCCACCGAGACATCCATGATCCACGTCGACAAGCTCTCGAAGGTCTATCACGACGCACAACGGGGGCCACACGTCGCGTTAGCCGGCCTTTCCTTTGATGTTGGCCCCGGCCAAATCTACGGCCTGATCGGGCCCAATGGTGCTGGCAAAACGACAGCACTGCGCATTCTCAGCACCGTGTTGCGACCTACCAGCGGTACCGCCACCGTCGCGGGATTCGATGTTACCGAGTCGCCGATACAAGTTCGCCGACACATCGGCTTTGTCTCCACGAACACGGCCGTTTACGAGCGAATGACCGCCTGGGAAATGGTGGAGTATTTTGGCCAGTTGTTCGGCTTGCGCGGTGAGGAACTGCGGGAACGTATTGATAAGCTGTTCAACCAACTCCAGATGCATGATTTCCGTGACGTCTTGGGCGCTAAAATGTCAACCGGCATGCAACAAAAAGTCTCCATCGCACGTGCCCTCGTTCACGACCCGCCCGTGCTTATTTTTGACGAAGCGACGTCCGGTCTTGATATTCTGGTCGCTCGATCTCTGCTCGATACCATTCGGCGATTGCGAGACGAGGGAAAGTGCATCATTTTCTCGACACATATCATGCGAGAAGTCGAAAAGTTGTGCGATTGCGTAGCGATCATGCACAAAGGGAACATTCTCCGCGAAGGAACGCTTGAACAACTTTACGAAGAACACGGTGAGACGGATATCGAAGAAGTCTTCTTTCAGTTGGTCCAAGGCCAGTCCCCTTCTGTCGCAAACATCGCTTAGGTTCAATATCCGGAGAGGCAATGAATTTTTACAGCGTGCTGTTGATATTCCGCCGCGAATTCCGAGACCAGATACGAGACCGGAGAACGCTGTTCACGATCATCGTGCTCCCGGTTTTTCTCTATCCGTTGATGGGGATGTTGTTTCTGCAAATCACGCAATTCATGCAACAACACCCGACGCAAGTACGGATCGTTGGTGCAGACCATCTGCCCGATTCCCCGCGATTACTGAATAACAACCAGTTTTCCGAAGCTGTCTTGCCTGAGAATCTGATTGACCTTATGGAGCTGGAAGTTCTAGAAAACTCTTCGAGTCTCGACTCGGAACTGCTGCGAGATCAGGCGCAGGAGCAGATCAATCGAGGCGAAATCGATGCCGTCGTGTTCATTCCGCCTGACTTTTCCGATCAACTCGGCGAGTTTCGCAATCAATTGAGAAATCGGCAACTGGAATCGCAAAACGGCGTGGAAAATTCAGCTCTACCACCGATGCCCGTACTCCCTCAACCGACGATTCTCTTCAACGCAGCCAGCGACCGGTCCCTTGTTGCCCACGACCGAGTGCAGCGTGCCCTTAATAGCTGGCGCGAACTGATGGTAGACGAAAACCTGATGCAGTCCCACGTACCCAAGGTTGCCACCAGACCATTTGAGGTCGAACACGCCGATGTCGCGCCTCCCATTCGTCGTCGCGCCGCCATGTGGTCAAAGGTACTGCCATTCATTGTATTGGTTTGGGCTTTAACGGGTGCGTTCTATCCGGCCATCGACTTGTGTGCGGGAGAAAAAGAACGAGGGACGTTGGAAACGTTATTGAGCGGACCGGCTTTGCGTTCCGAAATCGTATGGGGCAAGCTGCTTACCGTCATGTCTTTTAGTGTTGCCACAGCCATCCTCAACTTGTCTTCGCTGGGCATCACCGCGCTCCTCTACATGAGACAATTTTCCGCGGCCGGGGCAACACTACTTGCACCGCCACCGTTGTCGGCGATCCTCTGGCTCGCGGTGGCAATTATTCCCTGCGCCGCACTCTTCAGTGCCTTAGCCTTGGCAGTCGCTTCGTTTGCGAAAAGCTCGAAAGAAGGACAATACTATCTGCTTCCACTGCTGATGTTCTGTTTGCCATTAATGACCTTGAGCCTCATGCCTTCAGCTGAGCTGAATTTGGGCACAAGCTTGATCCCGCTCACCGGACTAATGCTATTACTTCGAGTGGCGATCGAGGGACGCATCGTTGAAGCTCTTCCATTGCTTCCGGTCATCGCCGTGGTGACAGGAGGCTGCTGTTGCCTGGCGATACGCTGGGCAATCGCCCAATTCAAGAATGAGAATGTTCTCTTTGGCGAGAACGAACAGGTAAGCGTTATCGGAATGGTGAAGAACATATGGCGAGATCGAGTTGCTACGCCGACGCTGGCGCAGGCGATTTTCGGTGGTTTTCTTCTCCTGGCGATTCGATTTATTGCCAGTACGTTTGCCTCAGTCCCCACCTCATGGGGCGGATTCGTACAGTCCATGCTGGTAACTCAAATTGGATTCATTGCCGCACCGGCAATCGTGCTGACGTTGCTGTTGTCTCGGAAACGTCTACAGACGCTCGCGCTTCATAAGCTGCCAAAATGGTGGACCATCCCAGCTGCCGCCGCGATGGCCGTTTGCCTGCACCCCACGGCACTTTGGATTCATCGAGCTATCTCCCATATCTATCCGCCTAATCCAGCCGTGTTGGATCAACTTCAGCCCATTCAGTTGTTGCTTCAAAGTGCTCCGTTGCTTCAGGTCATCTTGCTAATCGCATTGCTTCCTGCGATTTGCGAAGAACTGGCGTTTCGGGGTTTCCTACTGAGTGGACTTCGCAGCCAGACTAAGCCCTTCACGGCCATCGTGATCGCCAGTCTCTTTTTTGGGTTCACGCACGGCATCATTCAACAGTCGATATTCGCGGCGATGCTTGGCGTCGTGATCGGTTTGATCTCCGTGCGAACGGGCAGCTTGCTGCCTGCCATCGCTTTCCACTTCACCAACAATGCGTTGGTGATGGCTGCCTCTCGAATCTCCACCGAAGGCGTGATCGGCACACCGCTGGGTCGCCTGCTGTATTACACCGAAACAACAACTGGTGGCACTGCTCTGGTGCCGCATTGGCACGTGACAATAATCGGCGCCTTATTGGCTTGCCTGATTCTTGGCCGCTTCCGCTCCCAACGGCGAAGTGCACCGGCGTCGTTTACCAGCCCACTGGTAAAATCTTCCGAAATGGCAACCGGGTAAGACGCTTTTTCCGCCTCAATCACCGAGCGTGGATTGTCAGGTTGGGTCGTGGCAAATACGATGACCTTCGTTCAACGAACCAATCGTACCAGGTGATGAAATGAAGCCCGACGCGTCAGGCGTACTCCAGGCACTGTTCGACGTGATAGAAGATCGCCGGACGAACCCGCCCCCGCGGTCCTATACGACCTCCCTCTTTCAAGGGGGAATCGCGAAAATTGGGGAGAAGATCACCGAGGAAGCGGCCGAGGTCAATGAGGCGGCGGGTGAAGAGGGCGACACGGGACGAGGCCATCTTGCCGAAGAAGCAGCCGACTTGATCTACCATTTGATGGTCATGCTGGCACATCGCCAGGTGAAGCTGGCCGATGTCGAACAAGTGCTGGCAGGGAGATTTGGGATTAGCGGAATCGATGAAAAGGAATCACGTTCGAAATGAACAATTTGAGAATTGGCATCCCCAGCAAGGGTCGACTTTCGGATCTTATCGGGGACTTGTTGAAACAGGCGGGTCTCAAGTTCCGCCGCCAAGACCGTGGCCTTTTCGCACGCGTTAGCGACATGGACGTCGATATCGTATTTCTTCGCACGGACGACATTCCCGTGCTCTGCGCGGAAGGCGCAATCGACTTGGGAATCACAGGTAGCGACCTCGTCGACGAGATGGCGCCCGACTTGACGACGCGATTGTCATTGGGGATCGGCAAATGCCGGCTGGCAATTTGTGTTCCCGAAGACATGCCGATCAAATCGACTGCCGACTTACGCGGTCGTCGAATCGCGACCAGTTTTCCCAATGTAACGAAACGATACTTGGACGGTTTGGGCGTTGAAGCTCACATGGTCCGGCTCTCAGGTTCTGTCGAGATCATGGTGACATTGGGCGTGGCCGACGCGATCGTCGACCTGGTCGAAACGGGAAGCACGTTGGTCGCCAATCGATTACAAATCTTCGAAGAAATCGGCGTGTACGAAACCGTCGTTGTGCAAAACACCGATCAGCGTCAATCGGATTTGGCCGATCGGATATTACGCCGCCTCGAGGGTGTCGTCATAGCTCGCCGGTATTCGCTGCTCGGTTACAACATACCGAGAGATCGTCTGGACGAGGCCGAGACAATCACGCCTGGCTTCAACTCGCCCACCATCAACGCATTGGAAGATCCCGATTGGTGCGCCGTCCAGGTGATGGTCAAGACAAAGGACGTCATCGAAGTGATGGAGCAACTCGAAGAATTGGGCGCCTCGGCGATTCTTGAAACGCAGATCACCAATTGCCGACTTTGAGACCATGAACATAAATGGCGGGTCCGAAAGATCGCTCCGAACTCGTTGGGTCTTTCCAATCTGTGGACCACCGCTTCGTGACGCCATGGTATTCACGGCGGCAGGACGTATTCAGCAAGTCACGTCCAACCCCGGGAAACTCAAAACAAACCCATACGACGATCGCGGGGATGTCGCACTCTTGCCCGCATTTGTCAATCCACATGTCCACCTCGAGTTCTCTGATCTGAGCAAACCTCTCGGTGAGCCAGGCTCCTCTTTTCCCGATTGGATTCGCAACGTCATTCGTGCGAGAAAAGCAGTCGAACCAACAAACGTGACCGCACACAAGTCCGCGGCCGTCCAACGCGGAATGGACGAGTCGTCGTCTCATGGTGTTGTTGCGTTGGGCGAGATCGTAACCAACTCGATCGACCTTAACGCGTACCGTGGTGACGGGAGCGAAGTGGTTGCCTATCGTGAATTGCTATCGAATGATCCGGCCCGAGTCATTGACCAGATGGAAAGTCTCGAATCCCATTCCATCGAGTGCAGGCAAAAAGGACTACGACCGGCTGTCAGCCCGCATGCTCCGTACACGGTCAGCATGCCCCTGATGGAGGCGGCCTGCCGATGGGCCGCCGATCAGGGCGTCCCTCTCGCATTCCATTTGGCCGAATCTAATGAAGAACTGGAACTGCTGAGCGGCGGAGATGGGCCGTTCGCCGAATTACTAAAAGACGCACACGCCTGGTTTCCGGGCCAATTTGGTGGTCTTCGCCCGAACGCATACTTGGAAAGACTTGCGATTTGTCCAAGAGTGGCCATCATACACGGGAACTACTTGGACAAAATCGAACGGCAGTTCATTTCGGAACACCGGGACAGCATGAGCCTCGTTTACTGTCCCCGAACACATGCCTATTTTGAACACGCCCCCTACCCGTTGCAGGAGTATCTTGACATGGGCATCCATGTCGCGATGGGGACGGATTCGCGTGCGTCCAACCCGGACTTACGTCCGATTGGCGAGTTGCTGGCGGCTGCCGAGCTTCATCCCAAGATTGCCCCTAAACTTCTTGTCGAGATGGTAACGATGGCAGCCGCCGAGGCAATTGGAGTTGCAGATCAGTGGGGATCTCTCGCGTCTGGCAAGAATGCGACCTTTGTCGCCATCCCCGTAGATCCAAAGACCCTTGACCCCTATGAAGCCCTCTTGGATGGCCTGTCGAAAGTCAACGATGTCGAGGTCATAAGCGGCACTTGATTGGTGGCAACGGCCACGCTGATCCATAAACTCTGGGCGTCACACTAACCGGTCCTCCGATGGACGCTTGTTCGCCCGTTCGCTATGTTGGCTTTCTCCGTTCTCGTGATTCACCGAGCCGTGCGCGGCCGCTATGAGCTCGGCCGCCCACCGCACCTCTTATCCCCTGCGAAACTCCTCAATGAGTTCTCCCAAAGAACTTGAATCTGCGCCGCCATTGATTGAACCGTGGTACCTGTCCGGTCCAACGGCGGCAGGCAAGACGCAAATTGGCCTGGCACTAGCCGAGCGACTGGACGGCGAGATTATCTCGCTGGACTCGATGGCCGTCTATCGTGGCATGGATATTGGGACAGCAAAGCCGAGCCCAGAAAATCGTCGCCGCTGTCCTCACCACATGCTTGACCTAGTGGAACCCACTGAGGATTTTAGCGTTTCGCAGTTTGTGGCGATGGCCCACGAAACGGTGGATGCCATCCGTAGGCGTGGCAAAACGCCGATTTTTGTTGGCGGAACACCACTCTACCTCAAGACGCTCTTGCGCGGCTTCTATTTCGGACCTTCGGCGGACTGGGAATTTCGCGACACGGTCGAGGCGGAAGCCGAGCAAGTGGGTCTGGAGTCGTTGCACGCAAGACTGGCCCAGGTGGATCCGCTCTCGGCCGCCAAACTGCATGTCCAAGACAAGCGGCGAATCATTCGCGCACTGGAGGTTCACTATCTCACGGGCACGCCGCTGAGCCACCACCAGAGCCACTTCGAGGACTCTCGCCCGGCGGAGCAGTGTCACGTGTTCATACTGGGCTGGGAACGCAGTGCACTCCACGAGCGGATCAACGAGCGGATTGACCACATGTTCAACGTTGGCCTGCAGGCCGAGGTCGAGGGACTGCTGGCAAAACATGGCAACCTCGGCCGAACAGCCGCACAAGCACTTGGCTATCGAGAGACCATTCGGCACTTCAATGGAGAACTGTCACTCGCCGAAGCGATCGAAAAGGTGAAGGCCCGCACACGACAATTCGCCCGTCGTCAGGAAACTTGGTTTCGCAGCCTTACCGAATGCCGACGCGTGGAAATGGGCGAAATGTCCGTCAGTGAGCTCGTCGATGAAATGATCTCGCAGCAGGACGGATAGCATCGCCAATCGTAAGTTTTTGCTGTCGCTGCATGCTAAACGTCACTGAAAACCGGTGGGCGCCGAGTGAACCTTCGCGCCAAGACGACGCCGGACTACAATGCCGGACTTGTCTTGCATTGGAAATAAGCCGGCCATCGGCCGATGAACGATTGTCAAGGAGCTGAAATTGCTGCGAACGCACACATGCGGGGATTTGCGCAAAGACCATTTCGACCAGTCCGTTACCCTCTGTGGCTGGGTCGACAAGTACCGCGACCACGGTGGCGGGGTCTTCGTCGACCTCCGCGACCGATATGGAGTCACTCAGGTCGTATTTGATCCTTCATCGGGTCTCGTCGAAGAAGCGGCCCGATTGCGGTCAGAATACGTGGTAAAAGTCACCGGAACGGTCTCCGAGCGCCCTCAAGGCATGGCGAATTCCAAATTAGCGACAGGGGCCATCGAGGTACGAGCCACTGAGCTCGAGGTGCTCAATGCGAGCGAGACCCCGCCGTTTCAGCCCAACCAGTCGGAGCTTCCCGGCGAGGACACACGACTTAAATTCCGTTATCTCGACTTGCGACGGTCGGCCATGCAGGACATTCTCCTGCTACGTAGTCGCATCATTAAGGCGATGCGAGACCACTTTGACGAACATGGGTTTATCGACGTCGAGACTCCAATCCTCGGTCGAAGCACACCCGAAGGCGCTCGCGACTACTTGGTCCCCAGTCGCGTACACAATGGCACATTCTACGCGCTGCCTCAGTCGCCCCAACTTTACAAGCAGATCCTGATGATTGCTGGATACGACCGCTATATTCAAGTCGCTCGTTGTTTTCGCGATGAGGACTTGCGAGCCGATCGCCAACCCGAGTTCACTCAGCTGGACATGGAAATGTCCTTCGTCGACACGGACGATGTGATCGGTATCATCGACAGCTTGGTCGCCAAACTAGCCAAAGACATTTTGGGTATCGAAGTGACGCTGCCATTGCCTCGCATGACGTACGACGAGGCGATGTGCCGTTTTGGCCACGACGCCCCCGATCTTCGCTTCGGAATGGAACTCATCGATTGCACTTCCATCGCGAAGGAAACGGCTTTTCGAGTGTTTCGAGGCGTCGCTGACAGTGGCGGCTTTGTCCGCGGCATTCGCGCCGAGGGTGCTGCTTCACAGTATTCGCGAAAAAAGATCGACGAGTTGACGGACTTCGTAAAGGAAGACTTTGGCGCCAAGGGACTCGCCTGGTTTCGGGTCGAGGACGACGGCAGTTTATGGTCACCGATAGCCAAGAACTTGGAACCAGAGGTGCTGAAGAAAATCAGCGAACGCATGGAGGCCGAGCCCGGCGACTTGCTACTATTCATCGCCGATAGCTGGGAGGTTAGTTGCAAATCGCTGGCTGCCTTGCGCAAACGCCTAGGCGCAGAGTTAAACTTGTACGATTCGGATCAGATGCACTGTTCATGGATCGTCGAGTTTCCGATGTTCGATTGGGACGACGAAGGAAAACGGTGGGTCGCGATGCACCACCCGTTCACAGCTCCCCGTTTACAAGACATGCCGTTGTTGGATGACGATCCTGGCAAATGTCGGGCACGGGCCTACGACTTGGTCATCAACGGTTACGAGGCCGGTGGCGGGACGATTCGTATTCACGATCAGGGCGAACAGTCAAGGGTGTTTGAGTTGTTGGGCATGGATACCGAATCGGCGAGAGAACGCTTTGGCTTTCTTTTGGATGCCCTAAAACTGGGTGCACCACCTCACGGCGGTATCGCACTGGGGATCGACCGCTTTGTCATGCTCTTCGCAAAGTTAGACAATATTCGCGACTGCATCGCGTTTCCCAAAACGCAGCGAGCTACAGACATGATGACCGAAGCCCCCGGCAGCGTCGACAATGTTCAACTTGAAGAGTTGGGAATCCGCTTGGTAAGAAAACAGCAGAACACCGACACATAAAAAGCGACTTGCGGTTAGATAGTTTGGAGTGCGGTGCCTTGTCACCGCTTTTGTTTAGAATTTGCCTGAACCTCCCGCACAGGACGCGACAAAAAATCTCTTGAGAGCGATCCAATGCACCGACCGATCTGCACCTCGTTTCATTCTTACATTTTGTTTGCGTTGATCGCGGCCACCGTTGGGCAGCACCTAGCTGCGGCAGATCTGAAACAGCAACTTCGCCCTATCATCGACAATCATGATGGCGATGTCTCGGTGGCCATTCGCCACCTAACGACTGGAGAATCGTTTCAATTCCGCGGCGATGTGGCAATGCCCACAGCTAGCTTGATCAAGTTCCCGGTAATGATCGAGGCCTATCGCCAGATCGAATCCGGGAAACTAAAACTCAATCAGCCAATCATACTTCGCGATGATGACAAGGTACCGGGATCAGGCATTCTCACTCCACATTTCTCGGCCGGTACAACACTCTCGCTACGCGACGCAATTCAGCTGATGATTGTCTACTCGGACAATACGGCAACCAATTTGGTGATCGACCAAGTTGGCCTAAAAAACGTCGGTTCGACGATGGAGTCTCTCGGCGCAGGGAAAACAAAGATCTACGCCAAGGTGTATCGGCGTGATACGACGATCGCAGCAGCGAAGAGTCAAGAGTTTGGCTTGGGAAGTACGACTGCCCTGGAAATGGTCAGTCTGTTTGCCGAGTTGGATGCCGGGCGGCTCATATCGCAAGACGCCTGCAAGCGAATGCGCAACCATTTGAGTCAGTGCAACGATCGCTCGAAGCTGTTCCGAGAACTTCACTCAGAGACGAAGTTGGCTCACAAAACGGGAGCCGTCTCCCGAGCTCGTTGCGATGCGGGCTTATTAGAAACTGCCACCGGTACCGTGGCAATTTGTGTGTTGACCGCCAACAACGAGGACCGCCGATTCAACAATGACAACGAAGCCGACGTGCTCATCGGCAAGATTGCAAACATCACATACCGTCATTTTTCTCTCAATGCAAAGCCGACCGGCCCAACCCACGAGACGCTCAAGAACGGCGACCATGGACGCGTCGTCGAATTCCTGCAGAAGACGCTGAACGTGCGGCTTAAACCAACGCCCCAACTCTCCGTCGACGGTGACTTTGGTCTCATGACGCAAGCGGCCGTGCGGCGATTTCAGGAACAAGAAGAGCTGGATGCGACAGGAATCGTCGATGTGGCAACTTGGAAGGCACTAGGGCCGCTAGTCACCGCTGACGCAGCAGTTCCTCCGCCAGAGGCGGTAAATAAGGAAGAATTGACAACGGCAGAGGCCGAACGGTTGGACGGACCGCCGTTCGTCACATGTCGAGCGTGGTACGCAGTCGACGGGTCGACTGGCAACATACTGAGTGGCGAAAACGCCGAACGAGTGTTAGACATCGCCAGCACTACCAAGGTGATGACTGCCTACATCGTATTCACTGCGGCCAAAGCCAAACCGACCATCTTGGATGAAATGGTTACGTTTTCCGAGCGGGCCGACCGGACGCCCGGATCGACTGCGGGTGTAATGGCAGGCGAGCGAGTTTCCGTACGCGAGCTCCTGTACGGTTTGCTGCTACCATCTGGAAATGACGCCTCTGTTGCACTCGCAGAGCATTTCGGGCCGCGGTTGGCTAAGTCGTTCAATGTAGCCACCGCTGACACCGACCCTTTGCAGCAGTTCGTCAACGTCATGAATCGGACCGCAGAGGCGTTGGACATGTCGAGCTCTCATTTTGAGAACCCTCACGGACTTACGGCTGCCGGCCACAAATCCACCGCGAAAGATATGGCCAAGCTAGCTTGGTCGGCCTATCAGCTTCCAGAGTTCGGAAAGTACGTACAAACACGACAGCGCGGTTGTGCGTTGGTTGGCCCAGGCGAATATCACCGCAACGTGGTCTGGAAGAACACGAACCGGTTGTTGGGAACCAAGGGATATTTAGGCATCAAGACGGGGACCACAAGTGCAGCCGGTGCATGTCTGATTTCGATGTCGCAACGAGGCGACCGGACGATCCTTCTCGTCACTTTGGGAAGCGCCACTTCGGCAACACGTTACACCGATTCGCGCAATCTGTATCGATGGTTGTGGCTCAACCCACCACAACGCAAGTAGTCATCTCATCATCTTCCGTTTTCGATGAACTCCCAGTCGAGCGGTTGATGGCGATCAATAACGGGAAGAGGCTGCTCGATCGCTTCGAGGTACTTCTGAGCAGCTCCCGTATTGAAGACGACGATACGTTGGTCATCGCTCAGCCACCCTTGCTTCGACAGTTGGTCTAATGCTGAAATACAAGCTGCCGTTTCGGGACAGATGGCGATCCCAGTCGCTCGAGTTGCCGTTTGCATACGGCTCACGATCTGCTCTTCGGGCACTGCAATCGCAGTTCCACCGCTCTCACGAACCGCGTCGAGAATCATGAAATCACCAACAGCTGCCGGTACGCGAATACCACGGGCTATCGTGTCGGCGTTTTCATGCAGTGTGGCGAATCGTTCGCCGTCGTCATAAGCCCTGGCAATTGGCGCGCAGCCATCACTTTGAACCGAGACCATTTTGGGGAGCCGCTTGGAATCGAGCCAGCCGAGTTGAGTTAGTTCTTGAAACGCCTTCCACATGCCGATCAAACCCGTGCCACCGCCTGTCGGATAGAGGATCACGTCGGGGAGTTTCCATTGGAATTGTTGAGCCAGTTCCAGGCCCATCGTCTTCTTTCCCTCAATGCGGTAAGGCTCTTTCAGCGTCGACAGATCGAACCACTGCATTTTCTCCGCACCTTCGCGGACAATGGCTCCGCAGTGATTGATCAGACCGTTGACAAGAAACGTTCGGGCGCCCGCCAAAGCTGCTTCATGCTGATTGATCACGGGCGTATCTTCGGGCATGAAGACATAGGCCTCCATCCCCGCGCGAGCTGCGTAAAACGCGGCAGCCCCTCCTGCATTGCCGGCTGACGGCAACGCGACTCGCCGCACACCGAAGAAATGAGCCATCGAGATGGCCATGGTCATCCCTCGACTTTTGAAGCTACCGGTAGGCAGCCTCGACTCGTCTTTCACCCATACCTCTCGAACCCCTGCGTCCGTCGCCAGTTGAGGGCAGTTGATCACAGGGGTGATCGTCTCGCAAAGGCTGACCGGCGACACCTGGTCATCCAAGGGTAGCAATTCACGGTATCGCCACATCGTGGCCTCCCGTGCCGCCAGTGCATCGCGGTCGACGTGCTTCTTGATCCCCTCCAAATCGTAGCGAACCCAAAGTGGTCGGTCCTGGTGAACCGTCTGTAATTGGTTCGCATCCAACCGAGTCCCGTCAATTGCGCTTTCCAAGTGCGTCACAAACCGCATCGATACCTCTCCCTCGTCCTCGTTACAAACGACAAAATCGGCCCCTCAAAATGGGCCAGATGTCGCAAAACTGGGTGCTTCCAAAACCACACAGGGTAACATTCGAAGTAGGCTGATAGCAAGGATCCGACGAATGAAGAACATTCCATTCCATCTACATTTGCCTGCCTTGGCTCTGCTTATTCGACTGATCGGTCCGCCGACGGCGGTCGGAGCGGAATTGACGTTGCTCGATCGTTTGCCAAAGCCCAATCCGGATTTTACAGCCCAAGTCAAGGCTGCTCTTCAATCGGTGCCTTCCACGTTGCGAACGCGGGTAGCGGACGAAGGGTGGAAGATTGAGCTCGTGCGGCTGATCGTCGATCGAGTTCCGTCACTGCGACGACGAAGACCGGCCGGATGGCCACCGCGTAGCGGGTGGGAGAATGCGGATGCCGTTCCCCTGCCGAAGCAAAAGCGGATCCTCATTGCCACACACCGATTCAACGGGCAGGGAAAGCTGGTCGAAACGACTCGAGTCGCGGCGGTGGTTCGACACGAGATGGGGCACGCGATCGACATGGTGCTTGGAGTCGACGGAACCGGCTATTCGGATACCGACGACTACATTTCCGCACATACGGCGGACCGTAGCCAGGTTCCGGAAGCTCAAAGAGCGCAGCTAGCGTACTACCTGCGTCCGAGTTCGCGCGCTGCCAGGCAAGAGTCGTTCGCAGAACTGATAGCGATGAAATATGGCGGCGGCACGGAAGGACGGCTCGCTGAACAACTGCGGTCGAGCCTCCCCAAGTGTAGCGGTTTGATCGAGAAACTGTTGGCAGAGTAAACCGCAACCGACACGCGAAGAACGCCATAACTCGCCCAACTGCAGGCTAGATTCTAGCTGGCTGGTCGCCACGCACCGGTTTGACCGTGGCAGGGGACCCGGGTATGGTGATCGCTTGTTGAACATCCTCAATATGCCCGCCAAATCGCCCGTTCTTACGGTGAAGGAGCTCCCCTTCATGTCGCTACTCCGATCGCTTGGTTTAAGAGCCAGCTGCATTGTCATCATGTCGCTATTGTTTGCCGATTTTGCAGCCGCAAAAACCGTGGTTTTCATCGCCGGAACCAAGAGCCATGGCTATGGCTCCCACGAACACAATGCGGGCTGCCAGCTGTTGGCAAGATTGCTTCAGCGCGCTCTACCAAACTACGAGATCGTCGTCCGCTTGAACGGCTGGCCAAAAGATGAGTCGGTTCTTGACGGCGCTGATGCGATCGTTATGTATGCGGACGGCGGTGGTCGACATCCGGTGATTCCGCACTTAGCGAAGGTCGATGCTCTCGCTGCGAAGGGCGTTGGAATTGTCTGCTTGCACTACGGAGTCGAGGTACCCAAAGGCGAACCGGGGGACAAGTTTCTTGATTGGATCGGTGGATATTTTGAAACCAATTGGTCAGTGAACCCACATTGGACAGCCGAATTCAAAAAATTCCCTAAGCATGAAATTACCCGTGGTGTGAAACCATTTACCATCAACGACGAATGGTACTACCACATGCGATTTCGGGAAAACATGGAGGGAGTATCACCGATTCTAACGGCCATCCCGCCGGCGAGCACGCTCAGCCGACCGGACGGTGCCCATAGTGGTAATCCGCACGTGAGAAAGAAAGCGGGGCAGCCTCAACACGTCGCCTGGGCCTCAGAACGCCCCGATGGAGGTCGTGGATTCGGGTTTACCGGCGGCCATTATCACTGGAACTGGGGAGATCCAAACTTCCGCAAAATCGTTCTAAACGCCATTGTTTGGACTGCTCACGGCGAAGTCCCGCAGAACGGGATCGCCGACAAGCCCGTGACGCTGGAGCAACTGGAAGAAAATCAGGACTACAATCCGCCGAACAACTTTGATCGCGAGGCGATTCGAAAACGAATCAACTTGCCACCTTCGACGAACCGTCGACGCACCAGCAAGAATCGCGTTACCCCAGCCTTTCGCAGCAAGCCGGTGACCACTGCCACGCCCGGTCACGCGGTAGAAATAAAAGTCGACATTCGCGATGCGAAGGAATTGTACTTGGTGGTTGAAGACGGCGGCAACGGATACTCATGTGACTGGGCCGACTGGGCAGAACCACGGCTGATTGGACCCAAAGGCGAAATGAAACTCACCGATTTGAAGTGGGTTTCGGCAAAGTCAGGATACGGCCAAGTTCGAGTTAATCGCAACAACCAAGATCAACCGCTCCGCATCGCCGGGAAAACGGTCTCCTACGGGATCGGTACCCACGCCGTCTCGACTATCGCCTATCGGCTGCCGAAGGGCTACAGCGAATTTCGCGCACGCGGTGGGCTAGATAATGGGGGCACGGATCAATCCGCTTGCGGTGCTCAGGCTTCGGTCGTCTTTGCGGTCTACACAACGTCTCCCGGCCCCATCACCGCGGTTGCCGACGGCAATGAACGAACGCCCGAATCGGCACTCGCCGGCCTGGATGTTGCCGATGGATTGGAAGCAACACTCTTCGCCGCCGAACCCGACTTGCTCAGCCTGACTAATCTGGACATCGATCACCGTGGTCGAATCTGGGTCTGCGAAGTAGTCAACTACCGACGAAATAACGGCAAACGCAAAGCTGGCGACCGAATCCTGATCTTGGAGGATACGGATCAGGACGGCATTGCCGACACGTTCAAGGTCTATTACCAGGGCCGCGACATCGATTCAGCGATGGGCATCTGCGTGCTTGGAAACAAAGTCATCGTCTCTTCCTCACCAAACGTTTGGGTCTTTACCGACACCGATGGGGACGACAGGCCGGACACCAAGGAACTGCTCTTCAGCAAGACAGGCCAGCCACAACACGACCACTCAGCTCATTCGTTCTTGTTTGGGCCGGATGGAAAAATGTACTGGAATTTCGGGAACACTGGCAAATCCGTTTACGATGCCGAAGGGGTTCCGGTCAAAGATATCTATGGTCAAACCGTGGTCGACAACGGGAAGCCTTTTTTCGGCGGCATGCCGTTTCGCTGCAATCTTGATGGCAGCCAATTCGAAGTCTTGGCGCACAATTTCCGCAACAACTATGAAGTCACCGTCGACTCGTTCGGGAACATTTGGCAGTCCGACAACGACGACGACGGCAATCGGGGCGTTCGCATTAACTTCGTCGTCGAGCATGGTAACTATGGTTACAAAGATGAAATAACCGGTGCTGGCTGGCGGAGCGAACGTACGGGAATGCACGAGGACGTGCCAAAACGCCACTGGCATCTTCGCGATCCTGGCGTCATGCCCAACCTGTTACAAACGGGTGCTGGCTCGCCGACCGGAATCACTGTCTACGAGGGTCGTCTGCTACCGAAGAGATTCTGGGACCAAGTCATCCACTGCGACGCGGGCCCAAATATCGTCCGCGCCTATCCGGTCGTTCGTCGCGGAGCTGGCTACGAAGCCAGCGTCGAGATGATCCTCGAGGGAACGCGAGACAAGTGGTTTCGGCCAGCCGACGTCTGCGTCGCGCCCGATGGCTCGCTGTTCGTGACCGATTGGTACGACCCGGGTGTCGGTGGACACAATATGCAAGACCTCGATCGAGGAAGATTGTTCCGTATCGCTCCGCCCGGGACGCCTTATAAGGTCCCCAAACATGACTTTACGACGGTCGCAGGTTCGATCGTGGCCTTGGCAAGTCCAAATGCAGCGACTCGGTACCTCGCCTGGACGGCGTTGCACGAAATGGGACCCGACGCCGAAACGGCGCTGACGCAAGTCGTGGATCACGACGACAATCTTCGCATGCGAGCTCGAGCGTTGTGGCTGTTGACCAAGGGTCCGTTCGGAAGGAAACACATAGCAGCTGCTCTGACGAATTCAAATGAGGATCTAAGGATCGTCGGATTGCGTGCGGCGAGACAGACGGATTACCGAGTAGCCGACGCGGTGAAGGTGTTGTCTCGAGATAAATCAGCGGCCGTTCGTCGAGAAGTCGCCGTGGCACTACGCCAAGTCGACTCAGAATTGGCCGCCAAAATCTGGGCCGAACTTGCCGAACAATACGAAGCCGGTGACCGTTGGTACCTGGAGACTCTAGGGTTGGCGGCCGATGGTAATTGGGACGCTTGCTTGAAAGCGTTTTCGAGCCACAAGCCATCGTCGAAAGAGGCGCAGCAGGACATCCTCTGGCGTTCTCGAGGCTCACAAACTAGCCAGGAGTTGGTCAAATTGATTGTTGAGTCAAAGACGGTTGCCGAAGCGACTCGCTATTTTCGAGCGTTGGACTTCCAGGATGTGAATGGCCGTGGCCAAGCTGCATCGAGCCTGCTCCTGTCACAATTCAATGACAGCGTTACCAATTTTGCCCGTATTGAGAGCCTCGTACGTCTGCCCGCCGGGGGGCTGCAAGACCAAGCCCTGAGAGACCGAGTTGTCGCTTCCCTTCGAGCCCTGCCGCGGGATAGCCAGTTCGTTTCGCTCGTCAATAGTTTTTCACTGGACGAACTCTATCCGGAGCTAGTGACTCTGGTCCTTCAACGCCCCAACGATACGGCCGGCGCTGACGCTGCTCGCACGTTACTTAACAAGAACCAGGGCAATCGACTGGTAGAACTCGCCACTTCAGGCGACGCCGAACAAGCGGCGGCGACGATGACGGCGCTCGGCAACAGTGGTGCTCGACAGGCTTTGGATATTCTCCTGCCGATCATGAACAACAAGCAGGCCGACTCGCCAAGTCGTCGCGTAGCTGCTAAGTGCTTGGCAAAGATCCCTACTGGTGCCCAACGGTTGCTAAAAGCACAGGAAGACGGCAAGCTGGAACAACTCTTGCAATCGGCCGTCGCCTTTGACTTGAATCGTTCCAACGTACCGAAAATCCGCGAACGGGCGGCGAAGCTCTTCCCCCTTCCGGCGACCAAGAATTCGTCGCTACCTCCGATTGACACATTGCTCAAGCGGCGCGGCAATAGCGCCAGTGGCGGGAAGCTCTTTGCTTCAACGGCCGAATGTGCGAAATGCCATGTGGTCAACAAACAGGGCAAGGACATTGGACCCAACCTCACTGAAATCGGCTCGAAACTGAGTCGGGAAGCGTTGTTTGAGTCGATTCTGTTCCCCAGCGCAGGGGTGAGCCATAACTACGAAGGGTACATTATCGAGACCGAAGACGGCTTGGTGATCACGGGCGTATTGGTGAGCAAGACTGCGGATAAAGTCGTTCTCAAGACCATCGAAGGGATCCAACGCGAAGTCGCCGTCGATAACATCGCAGAGATGAGGAAACTTGTCATCTCATTGATGCCGGCTGACATCCAAAAGACAATGACGTTGGAAAACTTGGTCGACGTTGTGGAGTACCTTCAAACGCTCAAGAAAAAGTAGCAGGCAGAATTGCGACGGGAAAAGTAGTCGACGAGCGCGGCGAAATAGAGCTTCGCCGTCGTTTACGCTCGGGTCACGACTGGTATGCAGTGAGTCCCCCTTGAGAACAAACGGATCTTCCCATGACACACGACAGTTGGAATCGACGACAGTGGATGAAAAGACAAGGAGCCACGGCAGCAAGTTTGCTGGTGGGCGTGACTAGCCACTCCGCTCGAGCGGCCGGTGCCCTGGTGAAAGATATTCGTGTAATCAGCGAACAACCTGATTACTATCACGGTTGGTCCACGATGACGCAGGGACGTAAGGACGAATTGCTGCTGGTCTATTCTGGGGGGCGCGAATCGCATGTCTGTCCGTTTGGACGTGTGGAGTTGATGCGATCTCGCGATGAAGGACATACTTGGTCTTGGCCGGAAGTGATTTTGGACGGCCCGATTGACGATCGCGATGCCGGCGTTGTCGTTACTCCCAAGGGCGCAATCCTCGTGACAACCTTTACGTCGCTGGCCTACGAACCAATCCTTGAAAAAGCTCGCGCCGTACCAGAAAGTTGGGATACCAAGCGACTATCCCGATGGACAAACGCACACGAACGTTTGAGCAAAGAGTCGCGTCAGAAGGCACTTGGAATCTGGATGACAAGATCCAGCGATGGTGGGTTGACGTGGTCTCGACGCTTCGATCCTCTGGTCAATAGCCCCCACGGACCGATTGTCACGTCGGCAGACCGACTTCTTTACGCTGGCATCTCGTTGTGGAAGGAGAGCCGTCGCATTGGCGTCTCGGAATCGATGGACGACGGAGAGTCGTGGCAATGGTTGAGCGACATTCCCGTGCGAAAAGGTGATGCTGCCGCCAACTATCACGAGCTCCATATGGTGGAAGCCAATCCTGGTCGTCTCGTCGTCCACATCCGCAATCACAACACGACCAACTCGCGAGAGACTCTTCAGTGTGAGTCGAACGATGGCGGAAAGACCTGGTCGACACCGCACAGTATCAGCGTCTGGGGATTACCGAGTCATCTTCTGCGATTACGCGACGGTCGGCTCTTGATGTCATATGGCCATCGACGCAAGCCGTTCGGCAATCAGGCACGCCTAAGTGATGACCACGGTAATACCTGGAGTGAACCGTTGACGATATCAGACGACGGATCCAGCGGGGATCTTGGTTATCCCACAACCGTTGAATTAGCTGGCGGCGACCTGCTGACGGTCTGGTACGAACGGCTGGCAGACTCGCCGCGCGCTGTCCTTCGACAAGCCCGTTGGTCTTTGAAGTAGTCTTCCATTCTCACGCGGTTAACGACTCGACCCCGTGCCCAACCGCGCGTCGACGACGGTGGGCTCGGATACCAGTTAACGTGGCGTCGTACAGGATGTAGCCGAACACGAAACCGACCACGACGACAACGACGACGGCCCACAAGGGCCAGAAGATCTCGGCGAATCGGTGCCAATAGAATTGCCGGCGTTCGATTGTCCCGTACGCTGGGCGCCACAATAGGTTCCACCATCCCTGGGAAATCGGTTGCAATCCGAGCAGGAGTCGGCCGACCTTTTAGCATCCCCAATAGATGGGCACGATTGTCGCCGGGTTGGAGAGCCAGACAATCGGTAGGCTGATCGCCTTGTTGGCGCACAACAACCAGGTCAGAAAAAGAACGATCACCTGAATGCCGACGGTCGGCGTAAACGCCACAAACACACCAATCGCTGCACCAAGTGCGATTCACTCAGGTGGATCATCGGCGTGCAACACCGTGTGAATCCAAAAGTGAGACACGCGTTCGCGATACGTTCTGGGTGTCTGGAGCATGATCAACAGAAGTCATTCGAGGCCAGGTCAAGCGATTGTTGACTTATGGGGCGCTTTTTCCTTGGATCGGACGCGAATGTTGAGAATCTCAACAGCGAGAGCGAAAGCCATCGCAAAATAAACGTAATTCTTGTCGAAATGGGACCCGATGCCTTCCGCGACGAGCATCACACCGATCAAGATCAAGAACGACAGGGCGAGTATCTTGACCGTT
Organism: Planctomycetaceae bacterium; assembly: GCA_012959465.1. GTDB lineage: Bacteria > Planctomycetota > Planctomycetia > Pirellulales > Pirellulaceae > UWMA-0346. The sequence goes on along the minus strand of DUDC01000285.1, from coordinate 34,010 downwards.
GGCGTGTTTTCCACAAACCGGCTGACCGGGTTCGCGAAAATCATCATGACTCCTACGGCAATAACGATTGCCAAAATCATTACCCAGACCTGGTCAGCATCAACCATACCGATCGCGGTGATCACAGAATCGAGCGAGAAGATAATGTCCATCATGGCGATTTGCACCAGAGCTGCACCAAATGTCGTGACGCGACTTTTTTTTGCCGCAGCTTCCTCGGATTCGTCGTGATCCATCGTTTCGTGCATTTCGTGGACGCTCTGTCGAATCAAAAACAGGCCTCCGGCCAATAAGATCAGGTCCTTCACCGAGACTTCGTTCATGTGGGCTGAGAGCCACTCAAGCGGAATGCCCAATGACGTCAACGTGAAGATCGTTTCATCCAGTTGCATGATGAGTTTGATGGTCAACAACAGCACGATGCGCATACCCAACGCCAACAGTAGCCCAAGTTTCCGGGCGATTTCCTGCTTCTCGGCTGGCAAGCGGGACGTGACGATGGCGATAAAGACAATGTTGTCGATGCCGAGAACGATTTCCATCGCAACGAGTGCGACCAGCGCGACGAGACTTTGAACGATCGATGGGTCGGTGGCCAACTGGACCGCATTTGCTAGTAGAATTTCCATGAAAGGTCTCTTGAATCCGTGTGATTCCGTCGAGTTTCGTGTGCGCAATTCCCTTGTTCGCCGCACGCGATAGGGCACCCTACCCGCTGGCCAACGAACGGACAAGCACCCCAATCAGCATCCGTTTATTCGCCAGAATAGGGGTCCGATAACGGGTTGCCCCATTCCCCTTTCATCGTTCAACAGACGTGACGGCCATGCCGATCTTTTGAATCGACCAACGGGTTGCCAAATGAGGCTTCATTTTTCAGTAGTTCGCGCAGCAGGCAGCGATCCTTGATAAACTCTAAAAAGTTATTTACCAAAGTTGAGCTGTGATGTTCCAACAAAGTTTCGTCTTCGAGGGCCGGTCCATGACATCCCCCTTCAAATTGCATCGATTTCAAACATTGACGTTGTCAATCGCCATCTTGGCTGGTTTTGCCATCATTTCCCGTCGAGGTGTTACCCAAGACCAACGCTCATTACCTGGCGCTCGCGCCCAGATCAACGCGATCGACTATCCGTCGATTCAGGCGGCCCTAGATGCCGTACCTGCGGAAGGTGGCATGGTCGTTCTTCCCTCTGGCACGTTTGAGATTACCGAGCCACTCCGGATTACTGGCTCCGATGTCACTCTTGTTGGTGCTGGCACTTCGACGCTGCTTAAGAATACGAACGAACAAGGAGCCCCCACAATCCTGGTCGCCGACCCAGAGCTGGGAGACCCGAAGAGCGACGGCAAGCACAACCTCTGGAGAATTCGTATCGCCGAGCTGCGTTTAATCGGTAATGAAAAGAGCGGTAGCGGAATAGTCGCCAGACGGATTAACGAGATCTTTGTACAGGGCGTGACCGTCAGCTACCACGGCGGTGACGGTATCCAATTGGATCACTGCTACGAAGACCCGCGTGTATCCGATTCTCTGATCACTTACAATAAGAACACCGGTCTCGCCCTTCTCGGTTGTCACGACATTATTGTTTCGGCAAACCAATTTGAAGAAAATAATGACGCGCTGCGTTGTTTTAATGGATTCAATTTGACGATGACGGGCAACAACCTGGACGATCATTTGGGCCGCGGCGTGGTGATTGAAAACACGTACGGTAGTGTCGTATCGGGTAACATGATCGAAGAATGCCAGGGTGATGCAATTGTGCTCGACCGCGACTGCTATGGAATTGCGTTGAGCGCCAACGTAATCGCGCACAATGGTGGCGGGATTCGCTTGCTGGACGCACATGGCATCGCCGTTTCGGCAAATGCTATCACTATCATGAAATCAGATGCGTTACACATCTCAGCCTCAGCATCCAGAATTGCAGTCACGGGAAATGCGTTCAGCAACAGCTACATTGGTGAGAGTGAATTGCGAAGGCGTACCGATGACCTGCTAGCGGCCGGAATTCGTTTTGACAACGGCCACGGCGTCAGTTTTTCTGGCAACTCGCTATCTGGACTTTCGCCGCAACCGATTATTGTGGGTGGTTCGTTTCAAGGAGGCTTGTTGTTTGACGGGAATACCATTTCCGATACGGTATTGTCGAGCGAAGTATTAAAGCAACTGGACGCGACCGAAAACAATCTTCAGTTACCAGCTGTACAACCGCAATGACTCAACCGTCATCGTCAAGTCGACAATACTCAACTCGGCCTACTGCCGAAACGGCCCGCGTGCCGGAATCATGAGGATCCATGCAGGGCACTCGATTACCAGACCACGAAGTCGTGTTGCTTGGCATTGGCCACACCAATGCCTATGTGCTGCGCATGTGGCGCATGAAGCGACCGCCGCGGTCTCGGCTAACGTGTATTTCAGATTTTCCTATCGTGACGTATTCCGGAATGCTCCCTGGCATCTTGGCCGGTCAATACAAGCCCGAGCAATTCGAGATCGACTTGGTGCGGCTATGCGCCGCCAACGGGGCACGTCTCATTCTTGGCAGTGTAATAGGCCTTGACCAGGAGACACAAACGCTTCAATTCGACGACCGTCCACCGCTTCCATTTGACGTGCTTTCTATTGGCGTCGGGTCCACTGTTCACCCGGTCGATGCGGACGCAAGTCCCGTCGAGTGCGATCCGAGACGGATACCGATCAAGCCAATGCAGACGTTTCTATTCAGGTTTCAGGAACATTTAGATCAGCTACCGGTGGAACGCGAAGCCACACGGCGGCTGGCGGTGGTCGGCCTTGGAGCCGGGGGCATTGAGATCGCCTTGTGCATCGGTCAGCTACTTCGGTCGGTACGCTCTGAAGAACGTTGGCAAGTGGTGTTGGTCGGAAGCTCCCCAACTCTTCTCCCCGAGTTTCAACCGTCGACCCAAAAACGCATCCGACGTGAACTTGAGCTCGCCCACGTCGAAGTGCGAACGGAGTGCCGTGTACGCTCGACGTCGGACGCTGGCCTGTTGCTGGAAGATGGTCAGACCCTGAACATCGATTTGGCGGTGTGGGCATCCGGCGCCACGGCTCCTGGCATACTCAACACTTTGGGATTACCGATCGATGATCGCGGATTTCTGCTCGTCGACGAGAATCTCCAATCGACCGGCGGAATGCCAGTCTTTGCCGTCGGCGACGCGGCAGCTCTACCTTTCGAACACGTGACAAAGGCCGGCGTTTACGCCGTCCGGGAAGGTCCGATCCTCTGGGAGAATTTACAGAAGATTCTTCGCAAAGAACGGCTCGTTCCGTACAAACCGCAACGCGACTTCTTGAGGTTGCTGAACACGGGTAACGGATCAGCGGTGGGCCAATATGGCCGACTTTCCTTTGCCGGCCGTTGGGTGTGGAAACTCAAAGATCGCATCGACGTCCGTTTCATGGAGAAATACCAGAACTACGAGCCGATGGAAATGCAGCCGGAGGCTGTGGATGCGGACGAGGCGATGCGCTGCCTGGGCTGTGGTGGCAAAGTAGGAGGGAGTGTTTTGCAGCGCGTCCTACAACGGATTGAACCGTTCGAGCGTGAAGAAACGATTGTGGGCATTCGTGGCGGCGGAGACGATGCGGCTTTGTTGGCGCCAGTCGCAGGCCACCAATTGGCAGCCACCACAGATTTCTTCGTCGCTCCGTGGGACGATCCTTATCACGTCGGACGGATCGCGGCTCTCCATGCGGCCAGTGACTGCTTCGCCATGGGAAGTGAACCGTTCGCAGCCCTGGCAAACGTAACGTTGCAACTGGGAAAACCCCGCCGGCAGGAGGAGAGTCTGTTTCAACTGCTCACGGGTGCGAACGATGCTTTCAAGGAAATGCGAACCTCGCTTGTCGGAGGCCATACGATCGAAGGGACACAATTGGCCGTCGGCTTCGCTATTCTGTCTCAGCACGATGAGTCGGCATTGCTAAAATCCCAAATGAGGGAAGGTGACGCGTTGGTGATCACCAAACCGATCGGAATCGGCGTGTTGTTAGCCGCCCAAATGCAGGCACGCTGTAAAGGCCCTTGGTGGTCACCATGCCTTGCGTCGATGTTGGCAAGCAACGGCCCAGCCGCCATGATTGCTCGCCAAATTGGCGTTCATGGAATGACCGACGTTACCGGATTCGGCGTCGCCGGGCACCTTGGCGAAATGCTCAAAGGATCCGGCCTCTCCGCCGAGATCGAAGTGGCCGCCCTTCCTCTCCTGCCCGGTGCGGTCGAACTGACGCGAGAAGGCCTGGAGAGTACGTTGGCGCCGGCCAATCGGGATTGGGAAGAGATCATTCGAGTGAACGAAAAACTTCGATTGACTCCGGAGTATGCGCTTCTATTTGATCCACAGACGTCCGGTGGACTAATGATCGCGGTTGCGGATGCAGAATGTGATCGCCTTCTTGACCGACTTGCCGCAACCGATACACCCGGTCACCGAATCGGCAACGTGATGTCGGCCCGTGATGGTTACATCGAGTTGGTATGTCGTTAGAGGGCTGTAGCTTTGGAGTACGGTGACTGGAGCTTTTATTTGGATCGAGGTGAGCCGTGCAAGACGAACGACCCATTCAGTCGCCGCATACGCGGCGAGCGGATAACCCCGGTACACGTAATCCACAGACTCGCGCCTGTGGCTACATGCGTTCGCGGCCTTCGCCGCGAGATGCAGCAGCGCAACCGACGTTGCTAAAGTGATAAAGAAAAACACCCACGGATGTGGCGACATTCAACGAGTCCACACCTCCACTCATTGGCAAGGTAACTCGGCGATGGCAGGCCGCGACCAGAGCGAGTTCCAGGCCCCGTCCCTCGTTCCCAAACACCAACGCGAATCGATCGCTTGCACCGACCGTTTGGAGAGACTCGGCCGATTCGTCCAAGACGGTCGCGAATACATCGATCCCAAAATCGTGCTTCATTGACCTTAGGTTTTCCGGCAGGTCGTCAACAAAATCGACGGACATATCAAATACGGTCCCCATGGAAACGCGGGCAACGCGCCGCGAAAAAATGTCGCCGCATGCGGGGCCAACCACCATTCCATGGCATCCGAAAGCGGCTGTATTTCGTACTACTCCACCCAGATTCTCACGATCGCTAATCTGGCTGCATACGACCAACTTGACCGATTGGTGACGGCTGGCCAGGTCCTGCCATCGCACGGCTTGTGGGCGATATCCACAGGCCATGATCCCGCGGTGAAAATTGAATCCAACAAGCCGATCTATCAATTCTCTACTGGCAACGTAGAGAGGGATCCCGTCGTCCAATAGATCAGACACTCGTTCGACCTGCTGGCTCTCCGCCAAGACGGAATGTAGGCGGTGTCGGCTGTGCAACAAACGCCAAACCAACCAGCGACCCTCGGCGACAAACAACCCCATCTGCTCTGCCGTCTGCGCGCCGCGCAGATCGCGATAAGGGGCCAGGCGAGGGTCGTCGATTGATTCGATGGAAATCAGCGGCATAATAACGTTGTTAATGGTCGTGCGATTTCAGGCTTTGGTCTTGGTCGCATGCACTCTATCCTCCGCCGACGTCGATCGGTGGAGAATCATCTTAAGCTTAACTCTTCAATTATCGAGTGTTCCATGAGCGTTTTTTTTCGGCGAACGTCACGTCCGCAAGTGGTGGGCATGATCCATGTGGCCGCTTTGCCCGGCGCCCCGGGCTATCGATCTGATTTTGAAGCCGTCATGGCGTCGGCCATCGCAGACGCTATTTCGCTGGAAAATGGCGGGGCCGATGCAGTGATGGTCGAGAACTTCTTCGACACACCGTTTCCGTCCGGCGATTCCGCCGCTGTGACAATCTCGCACCTCACGGCTATTGCGATCGCTGTGTCGAGGGAGATCAAAATACCAATGGGCATCAATCTGCTCCGCAACGATGCCATCGGCGCGCTGGCCGTGGCCCAAGCCAGCGCCGCGCAGTTCATACGCGTCAACGTGCTGGCTGGAACCCGCGTTACCGATCAAGGCCTTATCAACGGCGACGCCTATCGCGTTATGCGGGAACGCTCTCGCTGTGGTGCTCATCATATCGGTATTGCGGCCGATGTTGATGTGAAACACTCGGCTCCGTTGACAAAACGTCCCATCGAAGAAGAAGCGACAGAACTTGCCGGACGAGGTGGAGCTGACGCCATTATTGTCTCGGGGTCAGCAACAGGAAAATCTACGAGCCATCAAGACTTGAGACAAGTGCGAAATGCGTGCCCCGATTCATTCCTAATGGTTGGTAGCGGAGTGGATGTACAGAACGCGAGTCAACTGGCCGAACACTGTGACGCGATGATTGTTGGCTCTTCACTCAAGACCGAAGGCCAGATCACTGCCCCTGTCGACGTGGAACGTGTTAGACGACTGATGAATTGCCTCGTGTGATCAGCCACTTGTGATCCCCTGCTGGCTCTGCTCCGGCTTCATGTGGTACACAACTGGGTCCGCTTCACAATAGAAACCTCCTCCGCTCGCTGACGCTTTGGGTTTCTACGCTTGGTCGTCGAGTGCATTGACAGCAGCGAACTCGCGACCTTCCAGCATCGCTAGACTGGCGCCTCCGCCGGTACTTACATGAGTCACCTGCTCTGCGAAACCAAGTTGTTGAATTGCCGCAGCGCTATCACCGCCGCCGATAATACTCACGCCCTCACTGTCAGCAACGGCCTGAGCCACCGCGCGTGTGCCTTCGTCAAAGGGCGGCATCTCGAAGACGCCCATAGGCCCGTTCCATACTACGGTTTTCGTTGTAGCGATCAACGCGGCGAATTCCCTTGCCGTCTGAGGACCGATGTCTAAACCCTCGAACCCTTCCGGAATCTCACCTGACTTGACGACTCGTTTAGTACAGTTGGCCGAAAAGTCGTCGCCACAATGTGTGTCGACGGGGAGTACCAGCTTGTCTCCGCCCTTTGCAAGGAGCTCCACAGCCAAAGCCACCTTCTCTTTTTCGACGAGGCTATTGCCGACTTGGCCACCTCGAGCGAGTGAAAAGGTGTAGGCCATGGCGCCACCAATTAGGATTTTGTCACATATATCCAGCAAGTTACTGATCACATTGATCTTGTCCGAGACTTTGGCGCCCCCGAGTATGGCGACAAAAGGACGTTCCGGACTGGCGATCACGTCACTGAGATACTGAATTTCTTTGGCGACCAAATAGCCGACGACCTTGGGTTTGTCTGCCATGGCTAACGGCACCGCCAACATCGAGGCATCTTTGCGATGACAGGTCCCAAAGGCATCGTTGCAGTAGGCGTCTGCCATATCTGCCAGTCGTTTAGCGAACGACGGATCGCCCGACTTTTCTCCGGCCTGAAAACGCAAATTCTCCAGCACCAAGACCTGGCCGTTGTGAAGTGCGGCCGCCTTGGCCACTGCATCCTCACCAACGATGTCCGATGCAAAGAGAACGTCCCGGCCGAGCAGTGACTGAAGCACTTCGGCCACAGGCCTCAGACTATCCGTTTCGTTCGGCTCGCCCTTGGGACGTCCCAAGTGACTCATCAGAATCAATCGGCCTCCACGTTCAATCACGGACTCGATCGACGGCAGCGCCATGCGAATTCGCCGATCGTCGGCGATGCTGCCGTCATCGTCCAACGGAACGTTAAAGTCCACCCGCATGAGGATGGACTTCCCGGCTACGTCTATGTCGCAAATCGATTTCTTCGCCATCAATGATCCTCTACCGTTGGCTGAGCCGCGTATCGATTACTCGAGTTGCCGCATGACTTTTCGCAGAAACGGACCATTTTACCAACGACACCATTTTCCACGAGGCCCCGCAGGCGTCGACTCGCATGAGATCGGCGGACAATTGGCCCCAGTCAAAAAGCGGCCATGCCAGCCGTGCATCGCAGCAAAACGGTTACGAGCAAATAGAGTCCGTAGTGCAGGGCTCCGTTGCCGAAGTCGATTTCGAAAGAGGCCGCGGATGTAAGCGAGCCGATGAGCAGCATGGGTGGCACTACCAACAAGAGTTGAAAGAGCTCCACATTGCCACTTAACAAATAGTCTTTCACTGCCCAGCAATAGACTCCCCACAGGACGGCATACACGGCGCCGCAAATGAGGGATCGCACCAACAAATCGAGTCCCCGATAGGGCTCCAGTTGGTCGTTGCGTAGAAACGTGTATCCACCGACCGCGAGCAATGGCCCTAACACGATCGCCCCGGCAGCGACGAATGCTGTGGGGGCCTCGCCCATCGACCGCATGATCAACGCGACCACAAACGCGATGACGACGAACAACCCAATTCCGGCCGCCCACACCCAGGAAAAATTCGTCTCTTGCCGCGATATGGGGCGGAGGACCGACTGACCCTGACTATCCTTGGGACCGAATGCATCGGGAGCGTGAACAACAACCTCGTCCACTGCCTCGGGGATCTTGATCTTTTGCTTACACTTCGGGCAGGGGCCTTCTTTGCCACCAAATTTATCGCTAACCGTAAATCGAGCGTGGCACCCTGGGCAGATCACTTGAATTGGCATGTTGATATGCTCCCGGGCACCAGGATCGCAGTAGGAGATAGCGAGAAATGAGGATGTAATGTGCCACAATCTTCGACCACGTCAAGACTCGGCGACTTTTCTATTTTGCCACCGACCGGTTGAATTGGCCCCTAATTCTAGATTTATCGTCCGCTCCATGGGGAGTGTGGCGGGTGTTGGGCTAGCGGTCCATTCGGTAGATTGTCACCCTGTTCACTGTTGAAAGTTCTTTTTCTAGGGTCGTCGATCCACCCACCGGTGACACGCATGTTGCAGCTCGAAGATATACCGGAAATTCGCAGCCTTACGTTACGTCAGGATCTGTTGCGAATCCCGGATCAGCTGGACATTCCGCTCTCCCCGCGCGTGCGAAACATCATTGACACTCCCGAATTTCGCCGGCTTTCTCGTATTTCACAGCTCGGATTGGTCTCTCTGGTCTATCCGGCCGCCCATCATTCCCGTTTCGAGCACAGTTTGGGCGTCTATCGACTGGCTCTGTTGTACTTGCAGCAACTCGCTGGCGACGAACGATTTGTCAAGTTGATCTCCACGTCCGACGCCGAAGTGTTGATCGTGGCAGCGCTGCTTCACGATTTGGGACACTGGCCGTTTTGCCACCCAATCGAGGACATGCGATTGCCGGGCGTACCCGAGCACGAGATGTTCGCAAACAGCTTTCTCCTCGAAGGTGAAATTGCCGATCTTCTCCGTGATGAATGGGGCATTCAACCTCGAGATGTCGTCTCACTGCTTTCCGCCAAACCCCGCGCGCCGAGCGCACGAGTATTGCAGAGCATCCTGTCAGGTCCAATCGACATCGACAAAATGGACTACTTACAGCGGGATAGCCTCCACGCTGGTGTCCCCTATGGAAAGAACTTCGATCAGCAGCGGCTCATCGCCAGCCTCTGTCTAAATTCTAACGACACCGGCCTGGCCATCAGAGACAAGGGGAAGACGGCAGCCGAGATGATGGTGTTTGCCCGTTACGTCATGTTTAGTGAAGTCTACTGGCACCATGCGGTGCGCGCCGCGACAGCCATGCTTCAGCGAGCGTTTTACCTGCTCCACCATACACTGGACCTCGACCGACTGTTTCGTCTGACAGAGCACGCGTTCACTCGCGCGATGCGTGACGCAGCCGGAAACGGACCTGCCCGAGACCTACTGGAAGGCCTGTTTGGACCGACAAGAGTACTCTACAAACGAACTGCCCAATTCAGTTATTTCCAAGACCATGATCGTTACATGCAGCTCGCTCGTCGTCCCTATCCATGGTTGGCTGCCTGTGCCGAAGAACTCGCCTTGCGACTGAGCCATCAGTTAGGCAGCCGCGTCGCACCCCACGAAGTGCTCATCGATGCGCCGCCGACTCAACTGGAGGTGGAATTCAAGATCGAAGTACATTTCCCGAAAGAGTCGATCTATCGTGAATTGGGCGAAGTTTCGCCAGTCGTGCAGACACTCGCCAAAAAGCAATTTGACGACTATGTGAAGCGAGTGCGTGTGTTCTTGCATCCGCGAGTCCGAGACGCTCTGGGGCCTGCAGAGGAGCTCGGACCACTACTCGATGCCGCCATCACGGCCATGGAACGCTAGAGTGGAATCTCGCCACTCGATGCGAGAGGGAGGAAGGCCGTGAATCGCGGCATCCGCCGCCAATCGTTCCGTGTTTCTTTTTCGATCATCGGGGAACTCGAGAACTGGGGTGCCGCCCGTTTACACCGAACAACGGCCAACGACTGCCCAAGATTACCGTCCCGCACAAACGCCGTCGCACTTGCCATCTCCAACGACGGAACTCCCCCCACCAATCTTCTACCCCACAACTATTGGCCCCGGACCAATTGTCCCCGCGATAATGGAAATCGAAGCACTATCAAACGCGTTTGTCGACGAACCGTTTTCCGCTCGTATACGACAAGATGGAGCTCGGTTGATTCTCAAAGACGTGAAGATCGCCGGATTGTCTTTGCTGAATACGAAAAATGAGGAGCTCGCAACACTGTTGCGGACGGTCGTGGTCGGCAATTACCAGTTGGTCAGTCGTAACGCGCCGTCGAGCGCCGCTTGACCAACCCTACGATCATCGCCATCCACATACTAGACACCGCCGTCGACTTAATGGCATTTACCCCCACCGGCACAGAGCCTGTGGGGATCGCGAGTTTTCACGGTCGACAATTCTAGCGACGATCGGTGGAGAGAGAACTCGCCAGACGGCTCTTCATTTGGGAGGGGCCAACATACCCAGGGAACTTCTCGACGCGTTTCGTCCCCGGATAGATGATCACCGTCGTCGGAAAGACTTGGACCTTGTAACGCCGTACTAGCTGAGGATCTTGCCGGTACTTGACGCGGACAGGCACAAAGGACTCGCGAAGCTCTTTCGCAATCTCCTCGTTAGCATACGTGTCCCGCTCCATTTTCTTGCAGTAGTAGCACCCGTCCATCGACAGGAACAACAGGAGCGGCCGTTTCTTATCCTCGGCCGTTTTCCAGGCCTTTTCGAATTCCGACTGCCAAGTGAAGCCGCTGACCGACTTGCCATCATCAGGTTTGACGGTACTTGGCTTGCTCTTCTTGGGTTCGACCGCATCCAGGCTAGGTCCGACCGATAAAAGGAACACCGAAACAACAACTACCCGCAGAACCAATCGCATAACATCATCTCCATAAGGATGCGTAAAGCCCTCCGTGACGCGACTACAGCGGGCGAATTGCAGGGATTAGCAAAGAGGGGAAGGATAAGAAAAATTCAACGGCCGTCAACCACCCGTCGGTCTGTTACGCTTCGTCGTCGCCAAATAAGCCACCCCCCACTTGAACAGTGGTCCGGTCACGGCTTTGCGGATAGTAGAGTCAATCGCACCGGTAGTGTTGGCTGGACGGCTCGCCAGCTCTCCAACCCGAATGTGGCACTGGCTTCGCCAGTGTTTTCGTCCGTGGGCCTGCGAACAGCACACGCTGTGGCCGGCCGCGTTCGCGGCCAGGATTGACTTAACTGGGCGCTGCCACGTAGCAGCAAACGGAGCGATAAGGCAGCACCAATCGCCGACTTCGTGGAGGCTTTGGGCCGTCGAATTTCGGGTAGACATCTTTGGGAGGTGCCGCGCAGGTGTCGATGAACAACCTCCAAGATGTCCCCTTGGCCACTGGCGGAAGAATGAACTCACGGCGGTCCGCCGAGCCATTCGCCAACAGCATGACGTCGCGAGCGTGGGCGTCAGCCGTTGGGGCGCTGAGCAGGGCGATGAACGCTGGGTCGCCTTCACCCCAATCGACCGCCGTGCCCAATGCGCTGTACCAACTAACGTCCGGCAACTCGCCCTCGCGTTCCGGTTTCCCGGTCATGAATTCCTTTCGACGGACAGTCGGCTGTTCTCGCCTAAAATGGATCAACGCTTTTGCAAATCGCAACATGTCGGCGTTTTCTTCAACGAGGTCCCAGTTGAACCAGGAGATTTCGTTGTCCTGACAATAGGCGTTGTTATTACCATTCTGTGTGCGGCGAACTTCATCACCAGAAACCAGCATCGGCACACCTTGACTGAGGATCAATGTGGCCAGCATGTTGCGAATCTGTCGCGAACGAAGTTCATTGATGATCGGTCGACGTGTGATTCCCTCGACGCCGTAGTTTTCGCTCAGGTTGTTGTTCTCTCCATCTCGATTCCCTTCGCCATTTTCCTCGTTGTGCTTCTCTCTGTAGGTGACCATGTCGTTGAGAGTGAACCCGTCGTGCGACGTGACAAAATTGATACTACAGTAGGGTGGACGGCCGGTGCCCTCATACAAGTCACTAGAGCCTGAGAGCCGCGTCGTAAAAGCTCCCAGCGTCCCCGGATCGCCCCGCCAAAAACGGCGTACGTCATCGCGAAACCGTCCATTCCACTCCGCCCAATGCCTCTCTTGTCGCAAATCTCCCCAGCGAAAATCACCGAACGAGCCGACCTGATAGGCGCCAGCGGCATCCCATGCTTCCGCGATGATCTTGGTATCCGCCAACAGCGGGTCTTCGGCAATCGCCTCGACGAGTGGCGGGTTCGAAATCAGCGCACCCGAGCGGTCTCGACTGAGTATCGACGCCAGGTCAAATCGGAATCCATCAATGTGGTAGTTGTGGACCCAATGTCGCAGGCAATGGAATATCATTTCGCGGACGATCGGGTGGTTTCCATTGACCGTATTGCCACAACCCGAATAGTTCGCGTATCGGCTTCCGCTGTTTTCTAGAATGTAATAGACACGGTTCTCCAGGCCCTTAAAGCTGAGCACGGGCCCCCGTTCGTTGCCCTCGCAGGTGTGGTTAAAAACGACGTCCAGAATGACTTCAATACCCGCTTGATGCAGTGCCTTAACCATCTCCTTGAATTCGGTCACCTGACAGCCCGGTTCACTCCCCGACGCATACCCTCGGTGTGGTGAGAAAAATGCCATGGAGTCGTAACCCCAGTAGTTCCCCCGCTCGGGAATTTGGCCCAAAATGTCGCGAATGGGGAATTCGTGAATCGGCATCAACTCGACAGCCGTGATACCGAGTGACTTGAGGTAGGGGATCTTCTCGATCACGCCCAAATAGGTGCCAGGGTGTTTTACGCCGCTGTTGGCGTTCATGGTGAACCCCCGAACGTGCATTTCGTAGATGATCGTCTCGGAGTAATCCAACCTCAAATGCCGATCGCCCTCCCAGTCAAAAGCATCGTCGATGACGACGCATTTTGGTGGTCGAATGATGCCGTCAGTGTGCGGTTGAAACTCGCCGGCCAGAGCCTTGGTGTAGGGATCGATCAATCGGCAGTCGCCGTCAAACCACTGGCCGTTTTCGGGGTCGTGCGGCCCGTCCGCCTGTATGTGGTACAACTGCCCTTTGTTGAGACCATTTACGAAGATGCTCCAAATGTCTCCCCAACGATCCGTTTTCCGTTCAAAGTGAATGACCTCCGACGGTTCGGTATCTTCGACTCGATCGTATAGGAGCAAACGCATTTCCGTCGCCGAACGGCTGAAAATCACAAACTGAATGCCGCCTTCGTGCACAATGGCACCGTACGGCAGGGTGTGATTGAACTGGAGTTTGGGATGAACGTGTCGCATCAGCATATTGAGTTGATTCTCGTCGTTTGATTAGGTGCGTTGGCGCGTTGTCAGCTTCCACGAGATGAATAACACCCGCTGCGAGCAGTGGCTCAAAGTCCCCCTCAATTCTTGTGAGTTTCCGTCAAATCGCCTTAGGTCGTATGCGTCAGGGAATTCGGTTGGGTCGGCGTGAGTTAACGGGTGGGATGGCGTGAACTATCGAGCGTGATTGACGACGATAATGCCCATGGTTACGGAGCCAAACATGGAGCAGGCAGTGTCATTCCACGGCCCCCAAGTAGTGGGGACCATGAGACATCCGCTCACTCCTTAACATTGTCGGTTATCGGTAGGCTGAAAAAACAGTTTTGTCCGCCAATCCTCACGGCATGTACGATTCGCAGAGCCACATGACGATCCGACCGCTCGTTGCAAAAACGGTGGTGCAGCCTTAGAATCCAACCTCTTGAGCGACGTGGGCTGGGCAGACGCCACGTTGCTGTGTTCACGACCGTCACAGATTACCGAGCCCCTATCGGCCTCCCCATCAACCCAGCGCCAACGCGGCATTATTGAATACTTGAGCAAACATGGGTGAATCTGACGGCAAGCAAGACGCGAATGGCAAGTCGCTCGGCGCGAACGGCGATGGCAAGGTCGTAGTCGAGGCGGAAACAGCCGGCGTAACCGCTGGTGACGACGGACTAACCTACAAAGATTCCGGTGTGGATCTTGAGGTGTACGAGCAATCGATGGCTCGTCTGCCGCGGTTGATGCACCGGACGTTTTCTCCGCGAGTTTTACAATTAGACGGCGGCTTCGCCGGCCTGTTTGAACTCGATTTCACCAGCCGGCTCTTTGCCCGCAACTACCAGTCGCCCGTGATGGTTGCCTGCACCGATGGCGTCGGGACGAAACTAAAGATCGCTTGCCTGACGCAACTCCACGATACCGTTGGAATCGACTTGGTAGCCATGTGCGTCAACGACGCCATCTGCTGCGGGGCCGAACCGTTGTTTTTTCTCGACTACATCGCCATGTCACACGACGATCCATCGCTATTGGAACAGATCGTTGAAGGGATCAGCGAAGGCTGCTTGCAGTCCGACTGCGCTTTGATCGGCGGCGAAACAGCGATCATGCCAGACCTGTACGGCAACGGTGATTTCGATCTCGCCGGTTTCTGTGTTGGTGTCGTCGAACGTCGGGACTTGATCGACGGCAAGAGCATCGCGGTCGGCGACACGGTGATCGGCTTGGCCTCAAGCGGCATCCACTCCAACGGCTACAGCTTGGTTCGACGCATCGTTTTCGACCGCGAGGGGAAAAACATCGATGACCCAGTCGAAGAACTAGGTGGCAAATCGGTCGGCGAAGCGCTGCTTGAGCCGACACGAATCTACGCTCAACCGATTCGCAAGATCCTAGCTCACTATCCGGTAAAGAATGTTGTTCATGGCATCGCACACATCACCGGTGGCGGTTTGTGTGAGAACATTGCCCGCATCATGCCAACAAGTACGCGAGCCAAACTCAAACTCGGCAGCTGGCCGATTCCCAACATCTTTCCCTGGTTACAGCGTCTAGGCAACGTGAAAGACGACGAGATGTTCCGCGTCTTCAACATGGGCATCGGCATGGCGGTCATCGTCAGCGCCTATTACGCCGATTCTGTACAACGCTTGCTCGCCGATGCGGGCGTCGAGAATTGGAAAATCGGCGAGATCGAAGTCGGCGAACAGGGCGCTGAATTAACCTGAGTTAAACCGAACGATCGGGCAATGACTTAAAGACCACGTCCCGCGGCGGAACTTCGGCTGGAACTCGCCGTGCGACGTTGTTCCTCGCTTGTGACCTTCGCGGCAGTGCCCGTTGAAGGCCCGGCCTCCCGTAGGGCATCGATCAGTGTTTTCTTACTGATCACATCGCGAAGTATGATCGGCTCATCCGGTCGATTCGCCGGGTAAATGGCCAGCAGCGGGATCGAGTTGGAATTAAGTTCTAGCAGTTTCGACTTGATCTCCTCGCTGCGGTCGGTCCAATCGGCCAACATGGGCACGACGTCCAGTTCTTCCACGACGTCCAACACGTCGTCGGTATCGATCGTCCAATAGTAATTCATCTTGCAAGTCAGACACCATTGAGCTGTGAAATCGACCATGACTGTCTTGCCCTCTTCCTGAGCTGAAGCGAGCGAGTCAGACGAGTAGTCCGTCCACGGCAACACGGCTTCATGTTCGCCTAACAGTCGAAAAGAACCGCCCCCTATCAAGACAGCGGCACAGAGGGCCATTGCCCACCCCCGCAATTTTTGGTTTCGTGTCGCGGTAAATTCGATCCTACCGATCATCCAACACGCGAACCAGATTCCAAACAGAGTGGCCAGTGTAGGCAGGAATTCCACATTCTTGATCGTCGTGAATAGAAATACGACGGTGGCAAGTAACACGAAGGCCATAAACTGTTTGAACGTCTCCATCCAGGCCCCTGGTTTTGGCAACATCTTAACCAACTTCGGTTGCAGCCCGACGGCGATGTAGGGGCTCGCCATTCCGACCCCGACGCTGCCGAAGATCAAATAGGTCACCAATGCCGGCTGAGTGGCCGTGTAGGCAAAGACGGGACCCAAGAACGGGCCGCTACACGGTGTGGCCAAAATGGTCGTGAAAACGCCCTTAAAAAACGCGCCCGCCGGCCCCTCTTTCGCTTGCAAATCGTTCGCTTTTCCAGTGCCAACAAAACCCGGAAGCGGTATTTCCCAGACGCCTAGGAAACTCAGTGCCATCGCGAACACGACACAAATCAAACTCAACTTGAACCAACCGTGCGTGAACTGCTCGCCCCAACTCATCTGCAACGCCGCAGCCAAAGTCGCCAGGACCATGAAGACGGCGATCAAACCCGCCGAGAACCACAGATTAAGCGCCAAGACACGACCGCGGGCATGGCCAGCCTGTTCGGCAAAAGAGAGAATTTTCAGGCCCACCACTGGCAGCACACACGGCATCAGATTGAGGATTAACCCACCCATCAATCCAAAAGCGACGAAAACAGCCAACGTCTTGGCGCTAAGCGGTTGATGAACCAGTGTTCGCTTGCCACCTTCCAACTTCGCGGCCGCGACGTCTGCTTTCTCGTAGGACGCAAATGTCGCTGTGAGCGTAGCGCTCAGCGGCACACATTGACCGACGTCTGAGCCCTCGATCGTGTCGGTGCAGACCTGTCCGTTGTACTCGACTTGGATCTCCAATTGCTCCGGGTCGACGCCCTCGGAAATTCGGAGCGGAGCCGAAAACACCACCGTTCCACGGTGCATCTCTAGAATGTTCCCAAATTCCGCATGCAAATCTGGGCCCGGTTGAGACGTGAATTCCCCCGCCAACTCGTAGTCCGCCGACTTGCCGAGCGATAGCTCGCTCGGTAAAGCTCCGTCACCTTGCGTCAACGAAAAGGTATGCCAGCCTGGGATAACGGTCATCTCTACCGAAATCACGCCCTCGAGCCTGCCCTCAGTTATCGTGAACGTCGCTTCATGGGTCGCTTGCTCGGACCCGAAACCGCCGAGAGGACCGAATGGAGAGAGCCCTTCGCCAAGTCCTCCCAACTCGCCAAAACTGGGCGGCTGAGCGTGCGTCGCGGTGGGTAGGATGGACTGTCGACCGGCGAACGTCAAGATCGCAAGCCCACACACAAGTCCCAAAACCAGCCTCTTGTGGGACCGTACTCTGGTTTCCATCGTTGCACTCCTCTTCCGCGATAGTTGTTTCTGGCTTTGAAACCGCACCATCTTAATGCCCCGTCCGTCATCGCTCAATGTTGAAGTCCAAGGCACATTTTCCTGCGGAATGCAGCTGGCTGTTTATTATATCGGTCACCTACCGGCCCAGGACTGTGAAACCCTACCTATTTGTCACGCAAAAATCGTTGAAAGCTCCACGCGACGCGGTTGTTCATTTTTTCCATCGAAGCGAATTGCCGCTTCTCTAATAGGATCCACCGCAGCCAGACCCATGGGGTCAACACGCGAGCAGCATCGTCCAGCATGTAAACGAAGGCGACTTCATCGGATTCTAGCGGCCGAATCTCGCCGTACCATTCCAGTGCTTTGGCCCATTGGACGCCATCGGGCAATCGCCAACTGGCCAACAGACGACCGATATCGCTGGTCACCGTGCCGACGCGCACCGCGTGAAAATCCAATATTCCCCGTACGTCGTCGCCCTCGAACAGCATATGGTCGGCCCAAATGTCTCGAAGCACCGGCTGCAGTGGAACTTCGCGATCGCACCATTCGACCAGTTGCTGAATCACCATCTCCATTCGTAATGACGATTGAGCCACGACTTCCCTTACATCTTGGGCCCAAGAATAATGAGAATTTTCAGCGGCTAGTCGCTCCCAGGCAACCTCTCTTGTCAAAGAAACGCACTGTCGAGCGAACTCGAGACGCTCCCGAACGACCTCCGCAGGCCCGCGCTGCGGGATCCGCCACGCCGTGTGCAGCTGGGCCAGGGCCCGCATCGCGTTGCGACACTGGCCCTGTGACACATCAGTCAAAGGGGCACCAGACATCCAGGGACTAAGTTCCCAGATCATGCCCGCCCCCTGCGCACACGTGTCGCCTCTTTTTGTCCGCACCGGGTCGGGGATCCAATCGAGCCCCAATTCGCAGGCGTGGCGACGAAGACCGTGGATCCATCGAAGCCGTGTTGAAGAATAGGTGTCAGGAGTTCCTTTCAGGCAGTAACGCTTCTCCGCGAACTCCACCTCGCACACCACCGAGTCACTCAATCCAGTTTGGATTCGCCGCAACGCGCGCGCTGTTGGTCCCCAGTGTTCGCTCAGCAAAGATGTCCACTGGCCAGTTGAGTCGGTCACCATATGATGGCCCCAAACCGTGTTGAAGTCCCGATGAAGAGACTCGTCATTCCGCCTCGCATCCGGTGCTTCCCCCATGGCGGGATCCACAGCATAATAAGCCAATTGGCCTAATGCACTGTTCGACGGATTGATCCTATGAAGATGATAATCGCCATACTGCAACCCACCAAGCTGGATACGGTACGCGACGCGCTGGCCAAGCTAAACGTCTGTCGGATGACTGTCGTTGACGCTCAAGGTTACGGCCGGCAGAAAGGCCGCACCGAGCTATTCCGCGGTATCGAATACGGCGCGAATCTGATCCGCAAAGTCACTTTGGAAATTGTCGTCAACGACGACTATTTAGATCTCACTATCGATACACTGCTCCAAGTTGCCGTGACAGGGAAAGAAGGCAGTTTTGGCGATGGCAAGATCTTCGTCTTGCCGGTCGACGAAGTCGTGCAAGTGAGCGATGGCACCCGTGGCAAAGAGGCCGTTTGACGGCTAGAAAACGCTCCCGTCATTTTTCAGTATTTGCGATAGCTCGCGGACAAAGCGACCTCGCGGCAAAACGAGGTCGCAACCCGCGTCCCGAGCCAATTGCAATTTCGCCTCGTCGACATGTGGACCAAGGGCGACAACGAGGCAACCATCCGAAGCGTGCAGTTCTGTCACCACCGCCGCCGACGGCACCACCGAGGCCTGTAGATCCCAGAAAACCCAGCCCGCGTTCTTCGCTTGATCCAGGCAGTTGCTCGAATTGGCCGTCACCAGCGTCAACCCAACGGCGCGGCAGTCGCCTTCAATTTGCGAGGCCAACATAAGGTCAGCACTTACCAATACGGCCATTTTCTCCATCGATCACTCGCTCTCCGTTTTCGCGTTGTCCGGCCCGTCGTCACTGGTTTCTACTTTTGGCACGCCCTGCGAATCGGTGGCAACAGCCGGCAGTGTTAATCGGTCGTCATCCTCGCTCGAATGGACCTGGTCAAAATCGGTCTGGTCGATTTCTCGACGTCGCAACAGATAGATGATCGAGGCACTAGTCCAAAAAGCGGCGTAAGGATATGCCGCCGAGAGAGATCGCCAGATTTGTTCCCAGAAGACGATTGCCTTCGATGAAGGAGCACGTTCCAATCCGGTACCCCAACCGACGAACAGATGTGTGGTCTTAAGCGACAGTGAAACAAAAAAGTCTAAGATCCGAGATCCAATCCAGGCGATAGCGGCGACTAGAACGATGTACGCGACCAAACGCAGAAAGTGCTGGTAAACGTAGGCAAACGCACTGCTCAGGGCGTCAAACGCATCCCCGTCCCGCTCTGCCGCAACACAGCACCACATCAACGGCCAGCCAACTCCCACGCCAACGAGCAGCAAGGAATTCAGCATTCCCATGACGAGCAATCCGATCCAACCGACCGCCGCGACGTCCGCTAGAACATCGATTCGCATCAGGACACCCACAATCGCCGTCCCGGCTGCGATCAGAGCCACGCCAGTTAGCGGCAACAGAGGCGCGCCCCACAGCGACAGGCAACGGCGTCCGCAATACGAGATCGCCTCCAACGGACCACAACGGCTATTGCGTCCGACTCGCAGCAACGTTATTCGAGCAATCGCACTTCCCAAAATCGACCAGACCATCATGCTCCACAGCAGGCCAAACACGGTGTAGGCGCAAACCTCGATACTGTTTGACGACGAAGTAACAAGGGTCAATGGAATCATGGCGGCATGCGCTAGCGAGTCCAACGCGCGCCGCGGCCCAGCGAATACAGAGAGCTTCTCGTCTTGATAAACTGGTGGACGCCCTGACGGCCAAGCCTGCAACTGCCCGCGCGTGGCGCCCAGAACACTCGGCGAGTTACTATCCACATCGTCTAGAAACAAATGCGCTGCCGTACGCCAACCGACAGGCGTGAGCCAGGCGCCGATGAGTGCAAGCAACAACACGGACGTGCTAAGTGACGACGGGACAACGCGAAACAATAGGGTCCATGGCAGCACTTCGTTCCAGGCAACGCCCTTTAGAGTCGTGTCACGAGGGTTCGGGTTGGGTAGATCCTCTCTATCGCTGTCGCCGTTCGTTTCGTCTCGATCCCCGAGTTCGTTACTTGTCATTTGCCTTCCGTCCGAGTTCAATCTGAATCGCGATTCCTATCCGTTTCGTCCTCGTCGAAATCGATGTGTGGCAAACTGTACTCTTCGTTAAGCCATCGGCCGAGATCGATCACACGACAACGCTCGGAGCAAAATGGAATGGTTCGAGCGCTCTCTTGCTCGAACCACTCGTTACAAGTAGGACACCGAAGAGAATTCACCATAGTCTCCGCGAAGGCATTCTATACAAATTCACCGTGGGTGCGTTAGCAGAGACCCATTCGGTAAAGCCAAGGCCGGTTAGGAATCGGATTTCTTTTTCGCATCTCCACTCTTGCCAGCGCTGGGCTTGGCGTCGGACTTTCCGGACTTACTCGAGTCCGAACTTGAAGCTTCGTTCGATTTACGTTCGGCAGCCTCGGCTTTCTTGTAGGAGTCGCTGCGATAGTCTGTTTGGTAGAATCCCGATCCTTTGAATACGATGGCGGCTCCCGTTCCAAACAGCCGCCGCAACTTCATTCTTTTACACTCGGGACATTTGCGCTTTACACTATCATTGATGGACTGAAACAACTCAAACGTGTGTCCACATGCGTCGCATTCATAGTCGTAGGTGGGCATCTTAAAAACACTCCTAGGTATTAGCTTGTTCACCCGAACCGGAGGAGACTAGGACCTGAGTGGGCCGCAAGACACGGTCGTGGAGGACGTAGCCCTCGACCACCACTTGAATGACGTGCCCAGTCGGAATCTCATCGTGCGGAGATTGACTGATGGCCTCATGGAAATTCGGGTCAAATGGTGCCCCTTGCGCCTCGATTCGTTTGCAATGATGTGATTCGAGAACAGCCAAAAACTGTTGCCGAACCATTTGCATGCCCTGCAGGATGCCGGTGTTTTCGGAGCTATCGTCGCTGGCCGCCTGGTACGCTCGGTCCAAGTTATCAACCACTTGCAAGAGCTCTCGCAACAACGACTCTTCGGAATACTGACGCTCGACGGCCATTTCACGATAAACGCGTTTGCGAAAGTTCTCCAGTTCTGCCTGATTCCGCAGCGCCCGCTGCTCAGCCTCCTCAACTTTCAAAAGCAACTGCCCAAGTTCGTCAACTTCAGGAGCCAATTCTGCTGCGTCCGCGGCTGAGAACATTTCTTCATTCATCACCTCGTCAACGGCATCTTGCAACGCCTCGTCGATCGCCGATCGAGCTTCGTGGGACGCTTGTTCTTCCTCCCGGCTGGACGAAGCGGCCGGTGTCGCGTCGTCGACCGGTTTCTCGTCATTGTTCATGCATGTTCCCTCTCGTTGCTAGAGCCATCCGATGCCTCATCATGAAGGCTCTTTACATATCCTCGTAGTTTTTCCAAGAACGACTTCCGCCGAGGCGTGACGTCGACCTGTTCCAATTCGGCCAACTCCCTCAACAGTCGGTCCTGCTCAGCATTCACTTTCTTCGGTGTTTCGATGAATGTGTTCACCAACAGGTCGCCGCGAACACCGGAATGCACATCGGTTATCCCACGTCCACGAAGACGAAACACATCGCCGGACTGCGTTCCTCTTGGGATGACCAGTTCGTCCGCCCCGTCGAGGGTGGGAACCTCTAAGGTCGCACCAAGGGCGGCTTGGCAATAGCTCACCGGTAGCTGCAAGATCAGATTGGGCCCTTCCCGTTGAAAAAGCGGATGAGCCGCCAAGTGAACGAAGCAGTAACAGGCGCCAGGTGGACCACCATCGGGGCTCGGTTCGCCCTCGCCTTTCACACGCACCCGTGTGCCGTCGTCGACCCCAGCCGGTATCGGGATCGGCAGCGTGATCTTGCGAGCAATCACGCCCTCGCCACGACAGTCCCCACAATACTCCGAGATCTTGTACCCAGCGCCCCGGCATTCCGGACAGGTCGTCTGAACTCGCAGAATTCCGGCGGCTTGCACCACCTGTCCTCGGCCCGCACAAATGGGGCAAAACTCTTTGTCAGCGCCCGGTTTGGCACCGCTCCCATCGCACGTTTTGCAGAGCTCGCGACGGCGAAACGATACTTTTTTCGTCACACCTTTTGCCGCTTCGTCCAAGGTAAGCTCGACGTCGGCACGGACATCGGCACCCGCTCGACTGCGGCGACCGCGGCCGCCACCGAATAGATCACCGAATATTCCACCGGAGAAAATATCGCCAAACGCGTCGAAAATATCGTCGACGCTGTGGAATCCACCGCCCCCGCCCAGGCCCGCTTCGCCGTACTGGTCATAGCGGGCCCTTTTCTCAGGGTCGTTTAAGATATCGTAGGCTTCCGCTGCCTGCTTGAATTTCGCCGTCGCGTCTTGATCGTCCGGATGACTATCCGGGTGGTACTTGATCGCTAGCTTGCGATACGCACTTGTAATCTCCTTCTCGGTCGCGTCGCGTCCGACGCCGAGGATGTCGTAATAGTCTCGCTTTGCCATCACACCTGCCGGTTATGAGTTGAGCAACTCGGCGAAAAAACAGGCCACTTCAGTGATGAAGTGGCCCGGTTTCGCTTTCAGCTTGCTCCGGCGACTTTCGCCACCTCACAGTTTTATTGAACGCTACCTTCGACCAGAGTCTTTTCTTTGTCGTCTTTGTCAAAGTTGGTGACCAGTGCTTCCGTTGTCAACAACAGGCCAGCAATGCTCCCGGCATTACACAATGCCGTTCGCACGACTTTCGTCGGATCGATCACGCCGGCTTTGACGAGGTCCTCGTACTTGCCATTGTTGGCATTGAGACCAACGTTCTTGGCTCGATCGGTCACTTCATCGACAACCACCGAACCATCGATCCCACCATTCTCGGCGATTTGACGCATCGGTGCATCAAGAGCCTTAAGGACGATCTTGACGCCAGTCTTCTCGTCGCCGCGGGCACCGGATCGCGCCGCATCAACCGCTTCACGACATCGCAACAGCGCCACGCCGCCACCGGGTAAAACTCCCTCTTCAATCGCAGCGCGTGTGGCGTGCAATGCGTCTTCCACTCGGGCCTTCTTTTGCTTCATCTCGGCCTCCGTTTCGGCACCCACCGAAATGATCGCCACACCACCAGCCAGCTTCGCAAGTCGCTCTTGGAACTTCTCCTTGTCGTACTCGCTTTCCGTCTGATCAATCTGTCGGTTGATCTGAGCGATGCGTTTGTCGATCGCTTCTCGTTCACCCCCACCCTCAACGATGGTTGTGGCATTCTTATCAACCGTGATCGAACTCGCCTGGCCAAGGTGCTGCAGTTGCAAGCTCTCGAGCTGAATCCCGAGATCCTCGCTGATCAACGTCCCGCCTGTTAAGACGGCAATGTCACCCAACATTGATTTGCGGCGATCGCCAAATCCAGGTGCCTTGACCGCGCAAACGTTCAAAGTACCCCGTAATTTGTTGACGACCAACAGGGAAAGAGCCTCGGCCTCGATGTCCTCGGCAATGATCAACAACGGCCGACCCGTCTGACTCACCTGCTCCAGGATCGGCACGATCTCTTGGATGTTGCCAATTTTCTTCTCGTGGATCAGGATGAGCGCGTCTTGCAGATCGCAGTCCATGTCCGATGGGCGGTTAATGAAGTACGGCGAAATGAATCCCTTGTCGAATTGCATCCCGTCAACATACTCCACTTTCGTCTCAGTGGACTTTCCTTCTTCCACGGTGATCACGCCGTCTCGACCGACCTTGATCAAGGCGCCGGCTAACAACTCACCGATCTCCATGTCGTTGTTCGCACTGATCGCGCCGACGTTGGCCACGTCTCGCTCGCCACTGATCGGTTCTGACATCTCCTTGAGCTTTGCACTGGCAGCTTCCACGGCTCGTTCAATGCCACGTCGAACCGACGTCGGATTGGCGCCGGCAACGATGTTACGCAGCCCTTCCTTGAAAATCGCCCGAGCCAGGACCGTTGCGGTCGTCGTGCCGTCGCCAGCTAGGTCCGAGGTCTTTTGAGCAACCTCGACCACCAGCTTGGCACCCATGTTTTCGAAGCGATCTTCCAATTCGATCTCTTTAGCCACGGTCACGCCATCTTTGGTAACCGTTGGGCCTCCAAACGACTTGTCAATGATGACATTTCGTCCAGTCGGTCCCATCGTTATGGCGACGGCGTTGGCTAGCTTTTCTACGCCCTGGAGCATCTTGTTGCGTGCTCGGTCGTCGAACAAAAGTTGCTTTGCCACTATTGCAAACCCTTCATATTATTTGTTGCTTGTGGTTGGTGAACGCTTAACGAATGTCAAAGCACCTTGGCCAAGATGTCCGACTCGTGGAGGATCTTGACGTCATTGCCATTCAATTCGATATCACTGCCACCGTATTTTCCATAAATCACTTCGTCGCCGACTGCAACGCTCAAGTCGCCACGCTGTCCGCTATCCATCAACTTGCCAGGCCCAACAGCGACAACCGTGCCACGTTGCGGTTTTTCTCTGGCCGAGTCTGGAAGCACAATGCCACCAGCTGTTGTCTCTTCCGCGTCAATCGGCTGAACAATGACGCGATCGTCAAGTGGGCGAATATTGATTTTTGCCATGGTCTAAAATTCCTTAAATCAGTTTGTATTTCTCGCAACCAAGGATCGCACAGCAGCTTACATCATGCCACCCATGCCACCCATGCCACCCATGCCGCCACCCATGCCGCCACCCATGCCTCCCATCGGATCCATGCCGCCGCCCATGCCGCCACCCATGCCATGATCATGATGGTCGTGATGGTCGTCGTCCGATTCTTCCACCGGGATTTCGGTAACCAACGATTCGGTCGTTATCAACAGCGAGGCGACGCTGGCCGCATTCTGCAGGGCAGCACGCACGACCTTTGCCGGATCGATGACACCCATTTTCACCAAGTCACCGTAGGTTTCCGTATCGGCGTTGTAACCCTCGGTTTTTCCCTTGAGCCGTCGCACCCGATTGACCACCACGGCACCGTCGACACCTGCATTCTTGGCGATCGCCCGCGCCGGATAATCCAGACACCTGCGAATGATCTCGGCACCGAGTGCTTCGTCTCCTTCGAGCCCCAATTTTTTGAGTGTTTTTTCGCAGCGAATCAAAGCGGTTCCGCCCCCGGGAACCACCCCTTCTTCAAGCGCCGCCTGGGTGGCGGAACGAGCATCCTCCAGTAACGCTTTTCGTTCCTTCATCTCGGTTTCAGTGGCGGCACCACAGTTGATTTGTGCGACACCACCCGCGAGCTTCGCCAGGCGTTCTTGCAGCTTCTCGCGGTCGTATTCGCTGTCGGTCACTTCGATCTCACGTCGAATTTGTTCGACACGACCCTCGATGTCCGACTTCTTTCCAGCTCCACCGACAATGACCGTTGTCTCGGACGTTACTTTAACCTTCTTGGCTCGACCAACGTCGGAGAGTTTTACGCTCTCGAGATCAATGCCCAGATCCTTAAAGATCGCTTGGCCAGCCGTCAGTGTTGCCAAGTCGCCCAACATCGCCTTCCGTCGATCGCCATAACCGGGCGCTTTGACGGCACAGACACTCAAGATGCCCCGCATCTTGTTGACGACCAATGTCGCCAAGGCCTCACCCTCAACGTCTTCAGCGATGATCAATAGCGGTTTCTTCGCCTTACTGATCGCTTCCAGCAGCGGGATCAACTTCTTATTCGAGCTGATCTTCTCCTCAAAGCAAAGGATATAGCAGTCATCCAACTCGACCACCACGTCGTCTTCGTTGGTCACGAAGTGCGGCGAGAGGAATCCACGGTCAAATTGCATGCCCTCGACCACGTCGACATAAGTCTCCGCCCCACGACCCTCTTCGATCGTGATGACGCCGTTGGCACCGACTTTAATAAACGCTTCAGCCAACACGTCTCCGATGGATGAATCGTTGTTTCCGGCGATCGTTGCGATCTGCTGGATTGATTTTTTATTCTTGATGTCGATGGGGGTGGCCATCTTCAGCACACCAGCCGTAACGGCGTCAACCGCCTTGCTAATTCCCCGAGCAAGTGCCATCGGATCGGCACCTGCAGCGATCATCTTAAGACCTTCACGGAAAATCGCTTCGGCAAGAACGGTAGCCGTCGTGGTACCATCACCGGCCACGTCGTTCGTTTTGCTCGCCGCCTCTTTAACCAGCTGGGCACCGAGATTTTCGAACGGATCGTCCAGCTCGATGTCTTCGGCCACGGTCACGCCGTCCTTGGTGACTTTCGGCGAGCCCCAACCCTTATCGAGCACCGCGTTTCGTCCACGCGGTCCGAGGGTACTGCGGACTGCCCGCGCCAACTTACTCACTCCCGCCAGCAGTGGCTGCCTAGCGTCGTCGTCAAAAACCATTTGCTTGGCCACGTGCGAATTCCTCCTATGGATGACAATCTGGCCAACCGAACAGGCTGGCGAATGTTCTGCGAAGAGCCAAAAGCCCTAAAGGGTGTTGTGTACGGATTCTTGCGAATCTCGCTAATCTACTTGCATGTAAGGCGTTACAGCAATTCATCTGCTGACTGCTGCCCGCACCAAATCAACAATCCGGCGCCATATTGGCAGCAAAGCCTATTGCTCGGCTAGTAGAAGCAAGCAGTGTGCCAAGCGACATTTTTCTACTGCCTCATCGTGGGGAATTTTGTTCGGACTCTCGCGTTGCACCCGTATCTTGTTGTCATGCATGGTCGAACCGTGGAAATTCTTGCCAAATTGACAGGCCAAGCCTCCGTGCGTCCGACAGGACCCTGCCATCTCGTGCGATATTTCGTTACAACGAAGCCCTGGTCCCCCGAGACACGTCGCAGTCGCAAATCACAACCCGCGGCATTCACCCCGCCAATCCTCGCAAAGGTCGAGCGAACCGATGGAAAGCTCCGCACACCAATACCTCCAAGATCTTCTCCAAACGCCACGACCATCGGGTTACGAGCAGCCCGTTCAAAAAGTGGTGCGAGCCTACCTGGAAACTAGTGTTGATGTGTTTCACAGTGACGTTCATGGAAATCTGGCGGCGTGCATTCGCCCCGATGCGTCTCGGCGGGTCATGTTCGCCGGACACTGCGATCAGATCGGAATGTTGGTCACTTATATCGACGATTCTGGTTACGTCTACGCTGAGACCATCGGTGGTTGGGACCCGCAGCAACTGATTGGACAACGAATGACGATCTGGGCGAGCGGGGGCCCCGTTCCAGCGGTTATTTCCCGCAAACCCATCCACTTGCTGACCGAAACGGAACGCAAACAGGTGGTCAAACTAACCGAGCTTTGGCTCGATATCGGCGCATCCAACGATCGCGATGCCAAGGAGCAGCTCGCGGTTGGCGATCCGGTGACGCTCCAGTTGGGCTACCAAGACCTGATGAACGGCCTGGCAAATGCGCCGGGAATGGACAATGCGACCGGTCTTTGGGTCGTTACCGAGGCGCTGCGACGCGCCGCCCAGGGTGAGGGAGAGTGGGGAATCCACTCCGTGTCGACGGTTCAAGAAGAGATCGGACTTCGAGGTGCAAAGACCGCCGCGCACAGAATCGAACCCGACGTAGCGATTGCAGTGGACGTGACCCATGCGACCGATTGCCCGACGATCGACAAGAACCAGCGAGGCGATATCCGATTAGGGCGTGGTCCGGTCATTTTCCGCGGCCCCAACATGAACCCGCACGTTGTTCAACGCCTCATTGATGTCTGCCTTGAGCACACACTACCGTTCCAAATGGCAGCAATTGGCCGCGCCACGCCGAACGATGCCAACAGCTTGCAAATCAGTCGAGACGGCGTGGCCGTCGGTTTGGTCGCCATCCCCAACCGCTACATGCATAGCGCGGTCGAGACGATATCGTTGGATGATCTCGATCACGCCGCAACACTCCTGGCGAAATTCGCGAACTCGTTGCAACCCGATGACAGCTTTATTCCCTAGAAGAGTATCGGATCCAACGGACTTGGGACGGTTGACGGTTTACACGGCAGCAACCTACCATTGGCGAATTGGCTGAGCGGAAATCCAACTCGCCCATAAGACACCATTCTGCGTCCTTTTACGAACAACAAAATAGGTCGGATACCCTCATGGAGAAGACCAAAGTCGCCATCGTCGGCATGGGTACGGTCGGCGCGGGCGTCGCAAAACTGCTACTAGATCATGGCGATCGGACAGCTCGCCACGCCGGTCGGACGATGTGGCTTGAGCGGGTCGTTGTCCGCGACACCAAGAAAACTCGCAGAGTGGACCTGCCGTCCGGAGTCTTGACTGACAATCTTTCGGATGTCACGTCAGACCCCGAGATCAAAGTTGTGGCACAACTGATCGGTGGGCTCGAGCCAGCTCGATCGATCATGCTGGAACTTCTCGAGAGCGGCAAAGATGTGGTCACCGCCAATAAGGCCTTGCTAGCCGAACACGGCGGCGAATTGTTTGATCGCGCCAGGGACCTGGGCCGGTCGATCGCTTTCGAGGCCTCCGTTGCTGGCGGTATCCCGATCATTACCAGTATCAGCCAATGCCTTTCGGCGAATGCGATCACATCGCTTCGGGGAATTCTGAATGGAACTAGTAACTTTATTGTGACTCGCATGGAAGAGTCGGGGGCGGCATTTGAAGACTGTGTTCGAGAGGCCCAGGAACTGGGTTATGCGGAAGCCGATCCCACCATGGATGTTGACGGCAGCGACGCGGCCCAGAAACTGGCGATTCTCTCTCACCTGGCCTTCGGAGTTCGTATCCACTGGGCAGACATCCCACGCCAAGGAATCAACGACATCGAAACGGCGGACATTCGCTATGCGGACGAGATGGGTTATCGCATGAAGCTATTGGCGACGGCTCAGTTGACTGACTCGGGCCTTCAAATGCGTGTAGCACCAATGTTGATACGCAAAGGAAAGCCGTTAGCCGAGGTACGTGGAGCCTTCAACGCCGTGAGCGTCGTGGGAGATGCCGTCGGCCGAGTCTTTTTTCACGGTCAAGGCGCTGGCCAAATGCCGACGGCTTCGGCCGTCGTCGCAGACATGATCGATTTGGCCGTCGGTCGCACCCAGCTGACGTTTCGAACTTTAGAGTTGTTTTCCCAGGCAGAAGCTCGCGTCGAAGTCTGTCCGAGCGACGAAGCCCTGTCCCGTTTCTACTTTCGCTTTACGGTCGACGATCACCCTGGTGTCTTGGGGCAGATGGCCTCAATACTCGGCGGCCACAAGATTTCGATCGCATCGGTAATCCAGCACGAACGGGAAGGCGATGCCCCGGTTGTTCCACTGGTCGTCATGACAGATCTGGCGAACGAGTCGGCGGCAGCGGCGGCCCTCCAAGAGATCAACGAACTCCCGACCGTCTCGCGCGGGGGTGTTCGTTTTCGTGTCACTGATTGAGTCACGAATCGAGAAAAAATGAAGTACGTTATCGTAATCCCGGACGGTTGTGCGGACGAACCGCAGGAGGCACTGGGCGGAAAAACGCCCTTGCAAGCCGCCGATATTCCGCACATGGATGCGGTTGCAAAAGCGGGACTCGTCGGCCGGAGCAACTACGTGCCGCCCCATCTTCCGGCCGGATCTGCGGTGGCCAACATGAGCTTGTTTGGCTACGACCCGAGCGTCCATTTTACAGGCCGAGCTCCGCTGGAAGCTGCGGCCCAAGGAATCGAATTGGGGCCGGATGATTGGGCGATTCGTTGCAACCTGGTGACGATCGAAGATCAGAAGATGAGGGATTTTACCGCCGGTCATATTCCGACTGACGATGCGGCCATACTGCTCCGCGCTTTGCAGGAGGAAATTTCAACGCCGTACTTGCAATTCCATGGAGGGGTAAGTTACCGGAACCTGCTCTTCTTCCGAGGCGGAGACGAGCGGGCCCCATTTACCAACGAGACTCGTTCGACACCTCCTCATGACCTTACCGACAAGTCGATTTTAGACGATTTCCCGAGAGGTCCAGGCAGCAACTTGCTCAACGACCTCATGAGCCAAAGCGTTCAGACATTTGCCGAACATCCGATCAACCAACGTCGAGTGGAATCGGGCGAGTTGCCAGCAACCAACATCTGGCTCTGGGGACTTGGGAAAGCTCCGCAACTTGAACCGTTTGCCCAACGATTCGGGAAGAGCGGCAAGATAATCACGGCCGTCGATCTGCTGCGAGGAATCGCCCGATTGATCGGTTGGGACGTAGTTGAAGTGCCGGGTGCCACGGGCTACACCGATACCGATTACGCAGCCAAGGGTCGATATGCCATCGAAACTCTCGATTCGACCGATGTCGTATGTGTACACGTCGAAGCGACGGATGAAGCATCGCACGAGGGCGACGTTTCTGGAAAAATCAAAGCGCTCGAAGCGATCGACCGAGAGATCGTTGGACCGATATGCGAAGAGCTGGCAAGACGGGGCGATTATCGCATCCTGATCTCTCCCGATCACCCGACGCCGATTCGCACGAAAACGCACAGCCACGGAATCGTACCTTTTGTTATTGCGGGCACAGGGATTCAGCCCGACGACTCAACGACCTACGACGAATTGCAGGCAAATGCATCGTCACACGCTTTTCCAGATGGATGGAGGCTCATGTCGACTTTTCTCAACCATTGAGCTCAACCATTGAGACTGTTGCCGCGATAAAACTCCATCCATCATAGACAGACGCCAACACCGTCTAGCAATAGGAAACTGTCCTCCATGGGACTCATCGTACAGAAATTTGGCGGCACGAGCGTGGCCGATTGCGAGAAGATCCTCGCCGCCGCCCGTAAAGCGATTCGCGCGCAGCAAGACGGCGACCATGTGGTGATGGTCGTCAGCGCCATGGGGAAAAATACGGACATGTTGGTCGATCTTGCCCAGCAGGTCAGCGAGCGTCCTCCCGCACGGGAAATGGACATGCTGCTTTCCACGGGCGAGCAGGTGAGTGTTGCCTTAATGGCCATGGCCGTCGATGCGTTGGGGCATCGAGCCGTCAGTCTGACGGGGGCCCAAATCGGAATACGAACCGATAGCACCCACACGAAGGCTCGGATCCTCTCGATCTCTACCGATCGCGTGCGTGACCTTTTGAATGAAGGCAACATTGTCATCGCGGCGGGATTTCAGGGTATCGACGAGAATTTCGACATTACGACATTGGGTCGTGGTGGCAGCGATACAACGGCCGTTGCCCTCGCCGCCGTGTTAAGTGCCGACGCCTGTGAAATTTTCACCGATGTGGACGGCGTTTACACAACCGACCCTCGAGTTCTTCCCGAAGCGCGACGCGTCTCGCAAATCAGCTACGATGAGATGCTGGAACTCGCCAGTTTGGGCGCCGGCGTCATGCACAACCGATCGATTGAGTTCGCCAAAAAATTCGGTGTCCCGATCCATGTACGAAGTAGCATGTCGGACATTCCCGGTTCAATGATTCTCGACGGAACGGAATCCGACGATCAACCGGTGTGCGGCGCAGCAATCACTCGAGACGAAGCTCGCATCACGCTCATTGGACTACCGGACGTCCCAGGAACTAGCCTCGTTGTGTTCGATGCGATCGCCGAACAGAACGTAACGGTCGACATGATTGTGCAGAACGTCGGCGAAAACAGTGAAGCGGATATCAGCTTCACCGTCCCTCGAAATGAGTTAGATGTCACACTGATTGCCGTAAACAAAGTCCTACCGAGTCTGGGAGAAAACGTTCGGCTCACCCACTCGGATGACGTCTCCAAAGTGTCGGTCGTCGGACTGGGAATGGCGCGACAACATGGTGTCGCCAACCGAATGTTCAAGGCGTTGTCCGATGCGATGATCAATATCCAGATGATCACGACCAGTGAAATCAAGATCTCCGTGCTCGTCGAGCGGGCCCAGGCAATGGACGCCTTGCGCGCCGTCCACCGCGCCTTCTCTCTCGAGAAGGTAACATGCAATGTCGTGCCGACGAAAGAGAGGCAGCCGAGAACCGAACTGAATCCGGCGGACGTCGCCACACGCCTGCAAAAAATGGAGGACTTGGTGATCAACGATGTGACGATGGACGACTCACAGGGCCGAATCACTATCGTCGGCGTTCGGGATGAGCCGGGGGTGGCAGCCCACGTCTTCAATCAGGTTGCCGAAGCCGGAATTTTTGTCGACATGATTGTCCAGAGTTACGACGGACAAGATGGGCAAGCAAGTCTCAGTTTTACGGTCCCGCGAAATAGTTTTGATGTCGCTGAAGCGACGTCACGTGAATTGGCCAAAGAATTCGGCTGCCAGGCAGTCACCAGTAACCCGTGTGTGGCGAAGTTGAGTGTGTCCGGTATCGGGCTTCGCAGCCACACCGGCGTTGCCATTCGCATGTTCCGCTGCCTGGCCGAGATCGGCGTTAATGTTGTCATGATCAACACCAGTGAAATCCGTGTTAATGTGGTTGTTGACGGCGATGAAGGAGAACGAGCACTCGACGCCTTGCAGAACGCATTCGCAGACGCGCTGGGCTGATAAGAACACCGAACAGATCAGGCCTCAGTCCGCAGAATCTCCCATAACTTTGTGCCTTCAAGTGAGACAATCGCAAGTGATCACACAAAGCCACGAAGACACAAAGCAACAAGCATCGAACTCGCGCTAAAAAAACGTGCCCTGGCTATCCGATGGTGTTGCGCCTCGACGACGTCGAGAACGACGTGTGGGCTCGTTCGACCGGTCATCGATTTCGGGTAACTCCAGCGGCTGACGCCCGATGACAATCGGCGCCCAATCAGTGCAAACGTCACGACAAACCTCTACAGTTCGTTGATGGCAGGTGAGCAGAATGACTTGCACATCGCTCGCCACAGTATCTAGTACTTCAAGTGTGGCTCGAACGCGATGGTCATCAAAGTTCACCAACACATCATCCATCACAATGGGCAAAGGTTCATGTCGATCGCAATAGTGAAGCACGAACGCCAGGCGTATCGCCAAGTAGAGTTGCTCGCGAGTTCCCGTGCTCAATTGCTGAGGAAACAGACAAGCACCATCATCGCGCTGAACAACTAGCGACTGGTCTTTATCAAACCGTCTCGATACGTGCAAGTAGCGACCGCCGGTCATCTGTCGAAGCAACTGGGCAACTCGCGCCAATAGGGCCGGTTGGTGCTCGCGCTCAAACTGTTTTAGCGCGCGGTTCATCAACTCGTTGGCCAGAACTAGCGGCGCCCATCGATCTACCACGGACGCCAGCTCTGCTCGCATTTCTTCCAATCGCTGACTGGCAGCCAACGCCGAAGAGTTCGGCTCATGACCACTCGTTTGCTCACGGAGGACGGCGATGCGCTGCATGGCAGCCTCCATTCCCTGCTCCGCTTCACGAAGTTGGTCGTCGACAAGTCTCTCTTGCGTCGCAAAGTCCTCGGCGTTCTCTGATAATGACTCCGCTTGCCATTCGATCAGCGATTCATCACCGGCTAATACTGCAAGCTTGTCTTGTAAGTGTTGCAACTTTTCGGCAACCCGGCTCCGTCGCTGAAACTCTTCAACCACC
>DUDC01000284.1:5117-12789 GCA_012959465.1 Planctomycetaceae bacterium | reverse complement strand
CAATCGTACCCAGCAGTGACACGGGTTTTGATTTCATGGTGAGATTACTCGGTGATTGGAGGGCGTGAGGGTGTGAGGGTGTGAGGGTGATATTGTGCCCGAGGTAGGGCCTGGTCACTTTCGGCGAAAGTGACCTACGAAAGGTTAGCTACGAATTGAGAAGGTCCGGAAGGTCGGCGACGGAACGGAGCAGATGGCGGGCTCCAGCTTCGCGGAACTGTTCTTCACCCGCTGCCAGCCGCTCAGTGAGGTCTGCCGGCGAAAGATCGTTGACTTCATCAAGGGACAGGCCCAGCGAATTGCCAGTTTGAGTGATGGCGACGGTGGTGGCACCTGCGTTCAATCCGGCCGTGATTCCCACCGCGGTATCGTCGACGATCAACACGGCGTTCATCGGATAGATGCCCAGCAATTCAGCCGTTCGAAAGTTCATCCAAGGTGCGGGCCGGCCAGCCGAGACATCATCGGAACAGACAATCGCGTCGGGCGCGTAGCCGTTTCTTGCCGCGATCGGGGCAACGACATCCATCAATTCGCGCGTATATCCCGTTGTCGAACCGATTTTCATTCCCTGTCGGCGACACTCTTCAACGGCCTCGGGAATACCCGGAATCACGTCCGAACTATTGGCCAATGTTTCTTTTTGCAATGGCAAGAATTCGTCATACATAGCGTCAACTTCTACATCACCAGCTGGGCTACCGTATTTTTCCTGCCACATTGCGGTCACCCGTGGCAAGCCGGCAACGGTCGCGATATGCTCCCGCTTTGCCAGTCCCATTGGTCCTCGCGCCTCCGCCTCAGTAATCTCGATTCCACGTCGATGAAAGATCTCGATAAAGACACGAGCCGGGGCTCGGCTACCATAGTCGACCGTTGTTCCGGCCCAATCAAACATGACGGCTTGAAAACGCGGCATGATATCATCATCTCCAAAGGGGTACTGCTCCAGCAGTTTCAAGAGTAAGCGGGCGGCCCGGCCGCATCAGGTCGCTGGCTCGCAATCCGAACCAATGTACTCGGCAAAGTGCTCAAGAGGCGGAGTGATCATGGCGACAACTTTTGCTCGATCATCCCAGTGCCGGAGCCTGACCGCATCAGTGTAGAATGGCCGGCTTTCGAATTCGGTCACTTCGTCACTCGACATGGGCCCACCCTGCAGTTGTAAACTCTTCTGTGAATTGGGACTGAGTTGCGAGGCGTATCCGGCGTCGACTGCGCACAAATAACGCTTGGCGGCAACGTGCAAACTGACTGGCTGGCTCACACCCGGACCGAACCTCTTGTTCAGCCACTTCAGTGCCAGGATTTCATGTTTGTCGTCAA
This sequence comes from Planctomycetaceae bacterium, assembly GCA_012959465.1. Lineage (GTDB taxonomy): Bacteria > Planctomycetota > Planctomycetia > Pirellulales > Pirellulaceae > UWMA-0346. The sequence continues at coordinate 11,463 of DUDC01000284.1, read as the reverse complement.
TGCCTTGTTCGGTGGCGTTTTCCGGTAACTTATTCAACAAATGTCCGACGTCATGCAGCAGGGCGGCGACAATCATCTGTGGTGACGACGATTCGCGTTCGGCGGCCAACGCTGCCTGTAACGCATGCTCCAACTGGGAAACTTCCTCACCTCCGTACCATTCGGAACCCCGCACTTGGAAGAGATGAAGTACTTCTTCTCGCGTCTCACTGTCTGCTAGTTCATTCAAACCGTTCAAGGTTTCCGTTTCCTTTCGATGCGTAGTTCGGCTCGAGGCGACTGATGGCCGTACTGCAGGCTGACCGGCCAGTATAGTATACTGATTTTCCCGTGAAATGGATGAGCCGTCATTGTGTGTTGGTATAGGAAAACGAATGACCGAACCGACGGTTCAAAAGGACGCCGATAGCCGATCGGATTCGCTGTGGGCGTTTTGGGCCGTCATCGCCGCCTTCGGTACGTACTTCTGTATGTACGGTTTTCGCAAGCCCTTTACGGCGGCCAGCTTTTCCGACGCGTCGGTCGGTCAGATCGATTTCAAGACAGTCGTTGTGTCAACTCAGGTGATGGGATACATGCTGTCGAAGTTCATCGGGATCAAGGTGATCTCCGAGATGCCGAGACAAAGGCGAGCGACAGCGATCCTCGTGTTGATTGCAGTGGCCGAATTGGGCCTCGTCTGTTTCGGTAGCATTCCCCGACCTTGGAACGTGTGTGGGTTATTTCTCAATGGACTATCACTCGGCATGGTGTTCGGATTGGTGCTGAGCTTTCTTGAAGGAAGGCGACTCACCGAGGCCTTAACTGCCGGCCTGTGCGCCAGTTTTATCTTGGCCGACGGCGTCACCAAATCATTGGGCGCTTGGCTGTTGAACCAAGAGATTCCGGAAGATTGGATGCCGTGCATCGCGGGTTTGATTTTCTTACTCCCGCTCTGTGTTTGCGTTGCAATGCTGGCCAGAATCCCATCACCCACCGCTCTCGATGTCGACGCGCGCAGTGTAAGGTCGACATTGAATCGTGCCGAACGTTGGGCGCTGCTCAAACGCCATGCCGGCGGTCTTACGCTACTGGTTCTGATGTATTTACTTGTCACCGTCATTCGCAGTGTTCGCGCTGATTTTCAACCCGAGCTTTGGGATGGGCTTGGCGAAAAAGCGGCACCAGTGATCTTTACGAAATCAGAAATGTTTGTTGCGATTGGCGTGTTGGTCATCAACGGCGGCGCTGTCCGCGTGCGTGACAACCGCAAGGCATTTTTTGTTTCACTCGCAACCTGTTGCTTCGGTTTTGCCGTGCTGGCCGCCGCACTTGTGGGTCTGCAGGCCTCGGCGATCGACGGATTTCAGTTCATGGTATTGGTTGGGCTGGGGCTCTATCTACCGTACGTGGCAATTCACACGACCGTGTTTGAACGATTGATTGCCATGACGCGTGAACGAGGCAACATTGCTTTTCTGATGTATGTGGCCGATGCGTTCGGATACCTGGGTTACATCGCCGTAATGATCTCCCGCAAGCTCTTTACCGAGACAGACGACTTCTTGACCTTTTTCACCCGGTTATGTTGGTTTACGATCGCATTCTCTCTTGTCAGCTTGCTGTTTGTGTGGCGTTATTTTGCCGTTCGCATTCCGAACGCGTCAAGTGAATTGCCACCATCGAAGGGAATCTCATGAGCGAGTCGTTGGCGGCGATTTTTCACGGAGCGGGAAAGAACCTGGAGCTGCGACGCGTTTCAACACCGCGACCCGTTGCTACCGAGATGGTGGTCCGTGTTCTCGGTTGTACCGTGTGCGGTAGTGACCTGCATAGTTTTGACGGTCGCCGAGATGTTGCCGTGCCGACGGTCCTTGGTCATGAAATTGTTGGTGAGATCATCCGTTGCGGTGATTCAGCACCAGAAGTCGACTTGTCTGGACAAGTATTGAAGGTCGGTGACCGAGTAACCTGGGCGATTGTCGCCAGTTGCGGTGATTGTTTTTATTGTCGCCGCGACTTACCGCAAAAGTGTTTGGCCTCGGTGAAATACGGACATGAGCTGTTGAGTCCCGGGCGAGAATTGCTCGGTGGCATGGCTGAACACTGCCTGCTCACAGCAGGCACATCCATCGTACGTTTACCCGACCAACTCTCTTTGGAAGCGGCCTGTCCGGCGAGTTGCGCGACGGCCACGATTGCCGCCGCAATGAAGGTCGCCGGTGATGTCAGAGACCGTAGTGTTTGCCTTTTCGGTATGGGACTGTTGGGACTCACGGCCACGGCAATGATGAAAGTCGCCGGTGCAGCTGACATCGTTTGCGTCGACGTCGACAGCTCTCGCCTTGCGAATGCTGAGGCTTTTGGAGCTACCAGTGTGGCGCATCCTGATGAACTGCCTGCGGTCGGCAAGAGCATTACTGGCGAACACGGTTTCGACGTTGCCTTGGAACTCTCCGGCAGCTCATCGGCTGTGGAATCCGGCTGGAACATGATGCGAATCGGCGGCACCCTAGTTCTAGTCGGTTCTGTTTTCCCCGGACCTCCCGTGTCGATGGCACCAGAGCGAATCGTGCGTCGCAACTTGACGATACGAGGTATCCACAATTACTGCCCGAAGGACCTTGTCAATGCGGTCGAATTCCTCGCTGCACATCATCAGGAATTCCCGTTCGATGACCTCGTCAAACAGTGGTTTTCGTTGGAGGATGCTGAACGAGCATTCAGTATGAGCAGCGATCCCGGTAATATTCGAGTTGGTATTCGCCCGGCGCATTGAACCGACGGGCGTCTTTTTACTCGGTGGATTTCTGTGAACAATGACCGCTTGAGCCGGACAGTTAAGCTCGTCGTCTTGTCCGCCTTCGGTGGCCGACCAAGGTCATTAAGCCTAATCCGAACATCAGAGCGAGAGTCGTTGGTTCTGGGATGGTCGCGGCGAACAGCACATCGTCGATGGCGGCGTATGCCGGGGTGTTCAGGAAAACAATACCGCCAAATTCAGTCTTGTCACTACCGTCGAAGGCGAAGGTCACGGCCGTTGGCGCCTCAGGTAAATTGACATTTACTTTTGTCCATTCTTCGACGATGTAGTCCTCGGAACTACTTCCTCGAAAGTCGCCCAAGAAAAATTCCTGTGTGCCAATCACGTTGTCGTCAATATCCCAGCCGGTAATGATCATCTTGAGAAAATCGGGATCGTTGCCAGAGGGTCCGCCGAACTTCTTTGCAAAGGCATCGCCATTTTTCATCGACAGGGCCGCATACGTCGTATTGGTCACGGAAAACGACTCGACCGTTGCACCGAAGGGCGCCGTAATGCGTGCGACACTGAACGCGATTCCGTACGTATCGCTGCCGCCATCGCCGCTGCCTGGGAACGCGCTGTACTGATTGCCAAAACCGGGTGTCGTGGTGTCCTTCATGTTCGAAATCGCAAACCCGGTCCAGGCCGTGAACGTCCCAAAGTCGGTAAAGGTGTTGCTAAAGCTCGCACCCTTGGACACAAAACTGCCGCCACCAGCGTTGTTGTTGAAGGAATTGGGAGCCAACGTGGAGCCCAATATTTCGAAATCTACTAACGGTTCGGCGGAAGCCCGAGACACAAATAGTCCCGTCGCTAGAAAACCGAGCAACAGTACGGCTCGGCATCTTTGCAGTTTCATGATCGTCTACTCCTTGTGGGCGTGTTGCCAGGATCAGGGTTGAAAAACATCACCTTCTGCTCGCGTGATGGCTGCCGCAAGGGCGAACAGGTCCATTTCGTTCGGTAGGAAGAGCACATGGCCGTCCAGGAAGAGCGAAAAAGCTCCGCCGGTATGTTGGCTACGGATCTCGTTGTCGCCAATCCAGGCCTTCGGGTCGTTCACTCCGCCGGATTGAACGAACACATTGCGCCCATTGATCCATTCGGAATCCGGTCCCGCCAGGTCTTCGGCGACCGCCATCGTGTTCGAGAGTCCATCTCGAACGTCACTCGGGCCGAAAGAACGGTTGTATACAAATACGCCATCGTCTGGTTTGGTGTTGGATATGCGTTGACCGAACAACCCGCCATAGTCGGTTCGGCCCGCCCGATCATCGTCCACTGCCGAAGGGCAGACGTAGACCTCGAGCTCTGTCTTGGCAATTTTCGCATTGACAGCGTGATCGAAGGGATAGTGGAAGTCGATTTTCTTCGACACGTTTGTCTCTTCCATGTACGGCAGGATCAACGCCGACCAAGCGAATTGTTTCAACGTGGGCGACCCACCGGGCGGACGCCACTCGATGCATCCTGTCGGAAAAATTCTCAATAACGATTGGTAGTTGGCAATCGCGACACCGATCTGATGCAAGTTGTTTGAGCACGAGGATTTTCGAGCCGACTCGCGAGCCGCCTGAACGGCTGGCAGTAACAAGGCGACCAGTAATCCGATGATAGCGATCGAAACAAGCAATTCGACCAAGGTGAAGGCCTTGCGCGCACTGGCCATTGGAGAATCCGTAAATGAAGTGGGGAAGCAGACTCAGCCCACCGCGGACCAGGATCCCACCCAAGAGGAACCTGAACCAGTTGGATACGGTAGGTCTTCTGACTTCCCAACTCGGACCATGCTGCCTTCTCACGACTCCTAGTCGTAATGGCCTTTAGCACATCGTCGTTCTCATTGGGTTACAGCGGCCGGGCCGTCCCGGAATTGCACCGGAGTTCCCTGTTTACCTGTACGACAGCCTGTCGTTCCAGGACACCGTCTCCAACGTGATGATTGGAATGGAGTATACCGAGGGGCCTCGCTTTGTCAAACGCCTTGTCACTCGAACTTCAATCGCTTGTCGATCGACGCATAAAACTCGATTGCCAGAGTTCTTTTTGAGGCCAACAGCTCGTGCTTTTGGCAGAGTTCAGCAAGTTTTTCGGGACGCGTAAACAGCCAATCGCTTAGCATGTTGAAGTCGTTTTCCAGGCTGCTCTGCGAGTAGCGAACGAGAAAGCCCTGCTCGAGCAATTCCTCCGTTTGGCCATAGAGTTTCTTCGTGCCGAGAACTTCGACACCGCTTCCTGAGTACTTGAATCCTGCCGTATTCAGGGCCTGCCAGCGGGTGGTTGGGAAATCATAGTTTTGTATCAATATGCTGGAAAACTCGGAGTGCAGACGTGACGTCAAAAAAACGTCCGACCAGATTCTCTTGTCGTTTCCGATACGCAAATAGACGGCCGTTCGACTGTGCGTACCTCCATATGACTTGCCATAGAACTCGAGGTCACTCATTAAGAAGACGGTCTTGAGGTTGCGTTTGACTACCGACTTGAGGTAGCGGCCAAGGAAGCCGTTAAGGACCTTTACCGGGCTAGGTAATGCGTCCAGATCGATCTGTTCACCGCGACCATTGATCGGCTGGCGGAGCCAGGAGGTGGGAAAGAACTCCTCGGCCTTATAATGGTATTTGATGGTGACGCCGTATTCCGCATGAACCTTCTCTAAACTCGCTGTCATAGTATCACTTGGTTGAATTGCAAACGAAGGGTGGCCGAGGAACAACAACACGACCGCGAAACTGGCCCCGATGACTCCGGTCGGGGTGGCAGACGGCCTGCTAACCGTTGAACGAACTACTTGTGCCGTGTTCAAAGAAACGTACTCCCCCACGGTTCAATTCCCCCTTCGACATCCTCTCCGCAAGTTGTCGATTTTCGTCGATATGACCGCTCGCCGCCTATTCTGTATTTGAATTTCATCGATTTTAAAAAACGAAGCATGCCAATCGCAATTCCCGTCATGGCTTCTCGGGGAATTGCAAGCCCGGGGGGGACGTGTTAGTCTGTGAGTTGCTCAGCAGTAGAGGTCGCAAAGAACGGCTGCCTCTTTTCTCGAAACCCAAGTGTCGATTTTATCCGACGCAAAGCCAGTTTGAGTGGGACGTCCAGACTATGTCGTTGAAGACGAAAGAGCATGAAGGTGTAATGATCTGTGTTTTTACGGATCAGAAGATCTTGGACGAAGGTTTGATTGAAAAGCTGGCAGAGGAGCTCCGAGAAGTGGCCGTTGCCAACAAAGGCGGCCGCATTTTACTCAACTTTGGTGGCGTCAGTTTCATGTCCTCACAGATGTTGGGAAAACTCTCCTACGTCAACAAGAAATGCAAAGCCGACGAAACCGAACTGAAACTATGTAACCTGAGCGACAATCTGTTCGATATCTTTAAGATCACAGCATTGGACAAGGTGCTCGACATTTGCAAAACCGAAGAGAAGGCCTTGGCAAGCTTTGGCAAGAAAAAGGGCTGGTTCAATTGGTAGCCCCCCGTTTGAGCGCTGATGTCAAAACGTTCGGATCCCGCTGATACTCATGGTGGCTCAATCCTCGTTCCGTCTGCCGAAAAGGCT
>DUDC01000284.1:0-5097 GCA_012959465.1 Planctomycetaceae bacterium | reverse complement strand
GTGGCGAGTTGGAGAGTGCCGCACTTGGCCACCCCCCAAGCCCCGTGTTTCTGACTCTGCTGGCCATTGCGATCCTGGTCGCTGTGCCTTGGTATTGGCATCTTCTCGGTCAGTCGGTCGCCGGCCACATCATCTTCGGATTGCCTCTGTGGGTCTGGACCTCCATCATCGGGTCGTTTGTCGTATCCTGCTTCACCTTTTGGTTGTACCAACGGCCCTGGGCTGCAGAGGCGGATTCAGAACAGTCGACGACAGAAAACGGGTAGCCTGAGATGGATCTTGCGTTACCGTTTTCCACCGCCGAGTTGGCTTTCATTGGGGTCTACCTGCTGTCGTTGATCGCATTGGGTTACTTCGGCATGCGGGCTCGCCAGGAAGATTCACTTCGCGACTTCTACTTGGCCGGCCGCGGCGTCGGCATGATGGTTCTGTTATTGACGTTGTATTCCACTCAATACAGTGGCAACACGCTGTTCGGTTTCTCGTCCAAAGCCTACGACATCGGTTTCCGATGGTTGGTGTGCGTCCACTTCATGACGGCAATCGTCATGGTCTATTTGCTGCTTGCTCCACGACTGTACGCCATTGCCAGAAGACGTCAGTTCATTACTCCGGCTGACTATTTGATGCATCGCTACGGGTCGCGGACATTGGCTTCGCTCGCCTCGTTGCTGATGATTTTTGCCGCAGCCAACTTCCTCATCGCTCAGCTAAAAGCGCTTGGTTCGGCACTCGAGGGATTTGCACCGGAGTCGCCCGCTCAAGCCTATTTCATTGGTGTCATCAGCCTGGCACTGATCATTGTCATCTACGAATCACTGGGCGGATTTCGCTCGGTCGCGTGGACCGACGCGATTCAAGGGTCCGTGTTGATGATCGGATTCGTTGTATTGTTGGTCATCGTCCTGAGACGCTTTGGTCCGCTGAGCGAAATTACACAGATATTGGCCGCTGAGGCGCCCGAAAAGTTGGCTCCACCTTCCGCCGACGAAGTTCGTGAGTGGATCAGTTGGATATTGATCGTCGGTATTGGAGGCGCTTTGTACCCGCAGGCAATTCAGCGAATATTTGCCGCTAGGTCAGCAAAGGTATTGCGGACGAGTCTATCCATTATGGCGTTCTTACCTTTGACCACTACGCTGATTGCCGTTCTGTTCGGAGTGACAGCCGCCGCTCGGCTGGGTGCCGGAATCGATGGTGACCACGTCCTAACTGTTGTGCTCAGCGATGTCCACGGAAGTTCTCTGATCGGCAGATGGATTGTCGTGGTGCTCTTTTCCGCTATCTTGGCCGCGCTGATGTCGACGGCAGATTCCGTTCTTCTCTCGCTCTCGTCGATGGTGACCAAGGATTTTGTCGCTGTCGCACGGCCCGAATGGTCGCAACGACGACTCACACATGTCGGAAAAGTCTGTTCGTGGATCGTCATTGCAATTGCCGTCGCCGTCGCCATTCAGCTTCGGGAAACAAGATTGGTGACGCTACTCAAGATCAAATTCGAGTTGCTGACACAACTGGCGCCAGCTTTCTTTCTCGGGCTGCATTGGCAACGAGCCAAAGCGAGTCCGATACTGCTGGGCATGCTGGTCGGCCTCGCGACCGCCTTATTTCTGGTTTTCACCGGAAACGACAAACCCTATGGTATCCATGCTGGACTCTATGGAATGGTCGTCAACCTGGTCGTCGCCCTCGTGGGATCTGCCATCCTTCCGCAGCGGGCCGATTAGTTAACGTGTCGTTGTGTGGCACTGCGACCCTTTTGGAGTGTTCCGACTTGTCGGAGCTTTCTAGTTGTGGATAGATGTAACGCATCCACGCGACTTGTGCCAATTCAGCGCGGATTGAAACGAAAGCGGTGAAAAGTCACCGCACTCCAAATTTACACCGCCCCTGCGACGTCCGAATCAAATACTCGGACCTTCGACCAGTCGTCTTTGTTGGATGCGATGAATTCCAAGTGCTTCGGTGAGACCTGGTACGCATCGTGTGCGGCGCGGTCGATGAACACCACATTGAGGGCGACGTGAAACGCCGTGTCGTTGACTTCTCGTGTCAAGTCGGCAGTGAGCGTTCCCGCCGCATAGAACACGATCCCGTCGTGAGGTGCAAGGAAATGGTGACAGGCGTCGACCAACTTCTGGCATCGCTCTTCCGAGGCATCCTTGAGCGTAAAAAATACATTGTGGGAGAGCATTGTGAGTCCTTTCGGGTGGCCCGGAAAAGGGCGAGGAAGAATGAAATCGAGGATCGGGCCGAGATAAAGCAAATGACGAAACGCACAACAGCGGCTAGGACCTGTTGTTCGAGCGACGGTCCAAACCGGCGCGGTCGAGAAGTGTTCTTCCGATCACGCTCGCGATCACTTCCTCATCCGGCGGTGGAGGCCCCATAGCACCCAGATCGGCAGGCAAGTAGTTCATCGTGAAAACGTGTTTGGCGAAGGCAATTGTGTCACCCGGATCAATCCGTTTACGTGTGATTCGTTTGCCGTTCACCTTGGTGCCGTTTCGACTGTTGAGGTCTTTAGCGAACCAGTAGCCGCGGTCGACAAACATCTGGCAATGACTCGATGACACGTTGGGGAATTGCAGCACGATGTCGCAGCTTTCGCGGCGCCCGATCAACAACCGTTCCTTGGCCAGGGTGACGATGTCACCGCCAACCACGGGTGTCAGATTGCCAAACTTCCGTTGTTCTTGTGCCATTGTTACGCAAGTTTAATTATCATAGGATGTTGCGCCTGCCTGACTCGTGCGAGGCCAGACATGTCTCTCAGTCCATCGTCATCAACCATACTAATCTAAGTCAGCTACTTTACTAATCTAAGTCAGCTACTTTGGAGCGTCAATCGTCGAATATGGCTAAATCGTTGCCAGATTCTACCTCCTGGCGTCAAGCTGGGCACCGCTACTACCCCTACAACTATCAGTTGCGGCAACGGTATGGTCGCCGAGTACAGCGGGTTAGTATTGACGCTGGTTTCACTTGTCCCAACGTAGACGGTAGTGTCACGGTGGGAGGCTGCATTTTTTGCGACAACCGCAGTTTCAGCCCCAGTCGTCGAGTACCCCGTCAAGATATCCTCGATCAGATCGATATCGGGATCCGAAATCTCAAACTGCGGTACAAGTGCGACGATTTCATGGCGTACTTTCAGCCAGCCACCAATACCTACGCTCCTGTGGACCAACTCCGTCCTCTTTATGAACGGGCGCTAACACACCCCAAGATCGTTGGTATGGCGATCGGGACTCGTCCCGATTGTGTTCCGGACGACGTACTCGACTTGCTCGAGGAAATTGCCGGAACGACCGATTTAACCGTGGAATACGGCATGCAGACAATGCATGACCGATCGCTGGATTGGATGAACCGGGGCCATCATCACGATGCGTTTTTGGATGCGATGGAACGAAGTCGTGGACGGGGTTTTGAAATTTGCGCTCACGTGATTCTGGGGATTCCCGGTGAATCTCGCCAGGACATGTTGGCGACCGCGCGAGAGCTAGCGGTCACCGGAATCGATGCCGTCAAGATCCACAATCTCTACGCGGTAAAACGTACACCGCTGGGAGAGCAAGTGGAGCGAGGCGAAACGGAGCTTATGTCGCTGCGCGATTACATTGCCACGCTGGTCGAGTTCTTAGAGTTGTTACCGCCCCATGTCGTTGTCGAAAGGGTGAGCGGAGAGGCACCGAGAGACTTCTTTGTTGGTCCAAATTGGGCCCTCGACAAATCGGCGATTCGAAGAAGATTGGACGAGGAACTGGGTAAACGAGACACTTGGCAGGGAAAGTACTTTTTGGGTAGCTAGTCCGTTTCAAGTTTCTGCTGGACGTGGCGTGCGGTCTTTTCTAACATGAATCCTATTCGGAGCGGGTTCCACGGCGAAAAAGACAGGTTAGAGACGCATGGCAGCACTAGAATTCTTCGACCGAATCAACGGAAATCGACGGACATTCCTGCGTGTTAGCGGGCTGTTGGGTGCCAGCGGATTGTTGGCCGGCCGTAACGCTCATGGCGCTGCGCCTTTGCGCACTGGAAAGTCGGTCATTTTTCTGTTCTTACACGGCGGCCCAAGTCAGTTCGAGACGTTCGATCCCAAACCGTCGGCGCCCGCCGAGATACGATCCGTTTATGGTACGTGTTCGACAAGCGTGCCAGGCGTTGAGTACAGCGCCAACATGCCCCTATTGGCCCGAGTGGCTCATCGTACCGCCATTGTCCGCTCCTATCAAAGTGGTAGCAGCGCGCATCGACTTCAACCGTTGGTTGCTGCTGACACGCTTCAAGCGAACCTCGGTTCGATCGTTGCCAAGGTGATCGGTGCTAACGATACAAAAACAGGCATGCCGACGAATGTGGGACTTTTCCCTCAGTCCGTGGATAGTGAGCTGAACGGGCCGATTTCCAATTTTGGCAATTTTGCTTCGACAGGTGATCTCGGTCTTTCCACGTCGCCATTTCTACCGGGCGGCAGTGGAGACTTGCAGGACGCGATGAAGTTACATTTGTCCCGACAGAGGCTGTCCGATCGACGACAACTGCTCTCCGGTCTCGATAAGATTCGCCGATCGCTCGATGATCAACAACGACGCGGGTTGGATAGCATACAACGTCAGGCCTTCGACACGATTTTAGGAGGTGTTGCCAAGGCGTTTGATCTGTCCAACGAAGATGCTCGCACCATTGCTCGCTATGATACGGCCGACTTCTATCTTCCCGACTCGTGGAACGACAAGAACAACCGGGAGCGGTACGGTCACAATGCCAAGTCGCTCGGCAAACTCCTGTTGTTGGCTCGGCGGTTGTGCGAAGCGGGATGTACCTTTGTTACGGTCAGCACGGATTTCGTTTGGGACATGCACGCGGATGTCAATAATCTAGGCGTTGAACGCGGCATGCAGGTGGTCGGTCGGCCGTTCGATCACGCGCTGTCGGCTTACATCGAAGACGTGGAATCTCGTGGTTTGCAGGACAAGATCCTCCTGGTGGCCACTGGAGAAATGGGGCGGACACCCAAGCTCAACAATCGAGGCGGCCGTGACCACTGGGGACGGCTCTCGCCACTCTTGTTACATGGGGGAGGACTGACTG
>DUDC01000283.1 GCA_012959465.1 Planctomycetaceae bacterium | reverse complement strand
AAGTTAACTCCCTGTTTAGGATAGGAGACCACGAGAATATTGTCTTTTCGATGGGCCAAATGAACGGGCTGCCCATTGATTACCTGCTCTCTATACCAACGAACATCTCCCTTTCGAGTCAGTTTGGGCCGGTCAGAAAAACCGCCACCAAGCGCTGGCAAACCCGGCTTTGGGATCGCGCCAATATCATAATTGATTCGCAACCCGTTCTCCTTCTCGATCTTGCCGACGATACTATCGAATCCCTGAAGCGGTTGATGTTTGTAGCCCGGCAAGAGACGCATCCCACCGATTCGGTCCGCGGCAAAGACGCCGCTTGTCATCTGACTAAGCCACAACACAGCAAGGATCATGAAGAACGGCTTTTTCATTGGAGACTCCTGTGGAGATCGATCGGAAACACTAACTTGGAAACAAAAAGAGCTATTCCAATCCATGGCCTGAGGCTATTTGAATTTTAGGCTGTACAGGATTGGATCGCTAGGATTTCTCGGCCGCAGGCCGCTTCATTCTTCGTGTCTTCGTGCCTTCGTGGGAGACAAAATTCGATTCGCTGAGCATTTGCCACAAATCAGATGTATGTACACGCTCGATATTTTCGTTCTAATGTCGTCTATCTTCCCACACCCATCGGAGTCCAAAGCATGCTATCTATTCGGTCGATATCGCTGGCAGTCCTGCTTCTCACGTTTCTGCAAAACTGCGAGGCGGCTCATCGAGTTATTATGCAAGGCAACGGGAAGTTGGCGATCGTTTCCGCCGACAAGAAAGTCGAATGGGAAATGAAATGGGGTGGCATTCACGATATTCATGTTCTGCCGAATGGGCACATCATGGTACAGGACCGAATGCAGAAGATCGTCGAAATTGATCCGGACTCCAAAAAAGTTGTCTGGTCCTACGAGGCGGCATCCGCCAATGGAAACCAGGGCCGCCGAATCGAGGTGCATTCATTTCAACCGCTTGAGAACGGCCGGATCATGATTGCCGAATCGGGCCGTTCCCGAATTATCGAAATCGACCGCGACGGTAAAATTCATCATGAAGTGAAATTGAAGGTCGAACGTTCCAATGCTCATCGCGATACGAGGCTGGTGCGAAAACTGAAAAACGGCAACTACTTGGTATGCCAAGAGGGTGAGGGCGTGTTACGCGAGTATGCTGGCGAGACAGGCGACGTCGTCTGGGAGTTTCAAATTCCACTGTTCGGCAAACCTCGTAAAGGGGGCCACGGCCCTGAGGCCTTTGGCAACCAACTCTTTGGAGCCGTACGATTGAAAAACGGAAACACACTGATCGCGACCGGCAACGGGCACAGCGTTCTGGAAGTTAACCCCGGTGGAAAAATTGTCTGGCAAATTCATCAGAACGACTTGCCGGGAATCACGCTTGCTTGGGTAACAACGCTGGAAGTCTTACCGAATGGAAACTACGTCATCGGCAATTGCCACGCTGGTCCAGACAACCCATTGCTGATCGAGATTGAACCAAAATCAAAGAAAGTCGTCTGGACGTTTAACCGCTTCGACGTGTTTGGAAATTCGGCACCGAATTCTCAATTGCTAGACGTCAAAGGCCCAGTGATTCGGTAACGCTAAATCACGAGCCTTGATTCTTGAGATAGTCGGATAACTCAGTTTCCATCTGACCCAGTTGGTCGACGAAGTTTTCCAACGTTCGGTTTGCGTCATGCAGTTTCTTTGGCTGCGCGGAGCAGTTCTTCGGCCCGTTTGCGTTTGGTGATATTTCGACAGATGCCGACCAAACCGGTAACGTTGCCGTCAGCGTCTCGCAATGGGATTTTGCTTGTCAACAGGCACACTTCAGTACCATCCGCTGCCCGTCCCTTCTCTTCACGATCGACAAGAGAATCTCCCGTTCGAAGCAACGCTTGATCATCTTCAGCGTACTGCTTCGCCGAATCGGCCGACATGTAACCAAAATCCGCCGTCTAGCGGCTGACAATTGACCTGAGAAGTTAGAGTGAAGATACTGAGGACAGACACGTTGAGAGGAAATGTAAAGTTGCTCGAGAATCCGTGCTGTCATTGAACGTAGCTCGGACCAGATTTAAAGGTCGAGAGATGAAGATGTTTCGCCGTGTAATGACAGCGATTTGTGTCGCGGCCGTTTGTTCCGGGGCGCTCTCTGCGCCACGTTTGCAGGCTGAGTCAAGCAAACGCCCTAACATCGTTTTGATCATGGCCGATGATATGGGGTATTCGGACTTAGGGTGCTTTGGCGGCGAGATCCGCACGCCAAATCTCGATCAGCTCGCTGAAGACGGTCTTCGCTTCACGAATTTTTACAGTGAAAATATGTGTTGGGTGTCGCGAGCAGCGATGTTGACTGGCGTTTACCACAAGGCGTCGATGGTGAACGGTTCTCTTCATCCACGGTGTACCACCTTGGCCGAAGCGCTGCGACCCAACGGTTATCAGACGTTCATGTCTGGAAAATGGCACCTGGCGGGCAAGCCATACCATGTTTATCCGGTCGATCGTGGGTTCAACGAGTTCTACGGCATTCTCGGTGGCGCGGCGAGTTTTTTCGCGCCAGCGTTTCTTTCTCGCAATCGGACAAATGTCGAAAAAGAGGCAATCGACGATCCTGATTTCTACCTCACGCATGCGATCAGCAAAGAAGCTGAACAGATGATTCGGACCGCCGATGGTCAGCAACCGCTCTTTCTTTACGTCGCGTATACCGCCGCTCACTGGCCGCTGCACGCCCCTGCCGATGACATCAAGGCATACCGTGGCGCCTACGCGATGGGTTGGGACAAGTTACGCGAACAACGCCTCACAAATATGAAGTCTCTCGGCATCGTCCCGGATCGTCTGAACCTCTCACCTCGCCATGAAAATGTACCTGCTTGGCGAGATACGGCGGACCGTGAGTGGCAGCAACGTCGAATGGAAGTCTACGCGGCGCAGGTCACTGCAATGGATCAAGGCATCGGCCAGATTGTCGCGGCGTTGAAAGCGACGGGGCGATTGGAAAACACGCTGATGTTCTTCACCATTGACAACGGCGGCTGTCACGTCGAATACAATCCGAACCGAAAAGGCGACTTCCTGCCGTCCAAAACACGTGACGGTCGAGTGGTCCGCCCGGGAAACCTTCCCCAGATCATGCCCGGCCCCGAGGACACCTATCAAAGCTATGGTTACGGTTGGGCCAATGCGTCGAATACACCGTATCGAATGTTCAAGCAGTTCGACCACGAAGGTGGCATTCGCACACCGATGATCGCACACTGGCCAAAGGGAATTAAGAAGCCGAGTGGACTCGTCCAGACCGTGTCGCATCTTATCGACATCATGCCGACGGTATTAGATGTCACCGACACTCAGCCTCCGAAACCGAACGGAAACAAGACACCGATCAAAATGGACGGGCTTTCACTCGCCGCGGTATTCGATGGACAGACATTGTCCGGCCACGAGACACTCTTTTTTCATCATGCCAAAGGACGAGCGTTCCGTTATCGCCATTGGAAGATCGTGTCCCTTCAAAGAAGATCATGGGAACTCTACGACCTTGACCGCGACCCGCTTGAATTGCGCGACCTAGCAGGCAAGATGCCGGACAAGGTAACCGAACTCGAAGCGATGTGGAAAGCCGAATCCAACCGACTGGCACGACAAGCCAAAGTAGATTAGCTCTCTTGCCATGACTCAGTCCCGATGATCGGGGATGGATAAGAAAATGCTAGATGACAAATCACAACTTGAAGTGAAGCCCATAGCGCGTACCACTGCCATAATCGTCTTTTCCTTGTGCAGCGGTGTTGTCGTCTTCGGCGTTTTCGTGGTTTTCATGATCGAGCCAAAGCCAAAACCCGAGGCGTATCTATTGACTTACATGAGCCTCGGCTTCGCGGTAATTGAAACGGTAATTTGTTTGGTTGTCCCGGGCGTGATGGTGAAGATGGCTCGTAAGCAGATTGCCGCTGGTTCTTGGAAATACCAGGAACGCTATATGCCGTCTATTGAAACCGATGCCGGAAAACTCGCTGTGCTTTACCAACAAACGACAATCGTCGGTTGCGCATTACTGGAGGGTGGGGCGTTCTTCGCGCTGACGGCCAATATGATTGAGTCCCACGTTAGCACGCTGGTCGTAGCGGTCTTGTTGTTGATTGGAATGGCGATGTATATGCCGTACGGCAATCGTGTGTCATGGTGGGTCGAAAGTCAACTGCACACCGTCGAATATGAAAAAGGATACTCCGCAGTGAAGTGAGCAGACGTCAGCTCGGCGTCCCCGTTCGCCATCGTTTCTTTCCTCTTCGTGAGGCGGTCGCGGACGATCACAAAATAACCGCCGAAAGCCCAGACATCGAACACACATCGACCAAGTTACGTTAAAACCCACATGCCACATCATTCCAAGTTATTCTCCGCGCTTCACCGATCGGTCGTCGGCTGCGGACTGACTGTGCTGATGGCGTTTTCTGCGTCAGCAAGCGATTGGCCTGCATTCCGCCACGACGCTCGGCGTAGCGCCATATCGCCCGATCGACTTGGATTTCCGCAGACCGTCGTTTGGCATTTCAAACCGAGACTCCCTCCTCAACCGGCGTTTGCTGATCCACTCGCCCACCCCAGCGGAATCGATTTTGCCTATATCCGAGATTACTCGGAACCGGTCCTGCTTGAATTCGATCATGCCTTTCACCCTGTCGTTGCCGGCGGGCGTGTCTTTTTTGGCTCGTCGACCGACGACACCGTGCGATGCCTCTCCCTCGCGACGGGCGAGCAACAGTGGCTGTTTGTCACCGGAGGACCGGTTCGCTTTGCACCCCACGTTGTTGGCGACCGACTGCTCGTGGCGTCGGACGACGGTTACGTCTACTGCCTCACAGCGGCAAGCGGCGAATTGGTCTGGCAGTTTCGAGCGGCTCCGTCACCGCGGCAGCTGGTGGGCAACGGACGGATGATTTCTCGCTGGCCTCTGCGGACGGGTCTGTTGGAACTGGACAACACGGTCTACGTCACCGCCGGCATGTGGCCGGCCGAAGGCATCTTCATTTACGCCTTGGACGCGATAACGGGCGACCTCAAGTGGATCAACGACACCAGTGGCACACTCAATCAACCAACGGCAAACTCCGGTGCGTACACCATCTCGGGCGTCGCCCCAACCGGCTATCTTCTGGCGGGGAAAGGGGCGTTGGTCGTGCCGACCGGTCGTTCGATACCGGCGTCGTTTTCATTGCAGGATGGTCTCTTGTTGGCGTCCGTCGCCCCGAGCTACCAAAACAGAAAAGGTGGACCGGCTACCTGCATCGATCCCCACGGCAGCGTCATTTTTGGATATCCGCGTGAACGTCTTACCGGAACCGCCTACAGCGTGCATCGCGCGTATCGCTTGCCAATGATGCAACCGTTCAGCGACATTCGCGCCGATCGAGTGATTGTCGACGACAAAACGTATGTGACCGTCAACGATCTCATTCGCTGTTACAAGACGGATTCAAGGTATCGCAAGGTGACCGTGCAGTGGCAGGAACAATGCCCGTCCAAACACGTTCACTGTATGGCAATGTCGGCAAACGCGTTGTTGCTTGGTATCGATGACTGTGTCACGGCTCGCGATCGTGAGACGGGCGAGATTCTCTGGCAGCGGGACGATTTAGATGGCTATGTCCAATCGATAGCGGTTGCCGATGGCCAATTGTTGGTGGCAACCGACGCCGGCAGTATCTACTGCTTCGCCGATAACGCCAGTCCATCGACCGCTAGGAAAGCCGCTATCACACCGAACAGCCTTGGAACCTTACCCAGCGAGTTACGGAAGGTGCTCCTCGAACGACGTATTCATCGCGGATTGGCTCTTGTCATTGGAGAACACGACACGACCCTGGCAGCCCAGCTCGCAGAGAACACACAGTTGCAAGTCGTGCTGTTGTTGGACGACGCCGATGCGGTGATGGACGCTCGTCGCGATCTGGTGCAGCGAATGCGGGCTGATCGTGGCCACGTGTCAGTGCAGCATCATCTCCTGCTGCATGCGCTACCTTTTGCGGACTACGCTTTTAATCTCATCACGGCAACAAACGAGGAAACGAGCAAACGGTGGGCCGAATTGCGCCGCGTCCTCCGCCCGGCTGGCGGGATTCTCTACATCCAAAATGCTACGGCGAGCGTCGAAGAACAGGTTAGGTCGGCCGACCAGGCCACGGACGGTGCAACCGGCCGGACACGCCGCGTCGGCAAGGCGCTCACCTACGTTCAAGGCAAGTTGCCCGGTGCGCTTGACTGGGACTCGGAGAACATCCTCGATGAACGGGTGAAGTGGCCGCTCGAGCTGTTGTGGTTTGGTGCACCTGGTTCCAAACGTACTGGTTCCGGCAGCCGACCGCCCGTGACCGCAGGTGGCAGAAACCTGGTCATCGGCAAGAACCACTTGATCGCGTTGGACGCCTATAACGGAACAGAGTTGTGGTCGCGAACACTCCCCTATCTCTATCGCAATATCGGCCGGCTCAAAAATGCACCGGGGCCCATTACGCCCTGGCTTACACAGAGTATCAGCGCGGATGACGACCACACTTACTTGAACTTTGGACACGTGGTCTACACCTTGGACGCGGCGTCCGGCGAACAGCTTGCCATTCATGGCGAATTCCCCGTCGGCCAGCGATTTTTGCTGCAAGACCAACCGCGGTTTACATTGGATCAGTACCAGAAGCCCGATGAGCGCGGTTCAGCCAGTGAATCAACCAAAGTCGAAACTCCCGCTGGACAGATCGAACTGTGTGAAATCAATGACGGGGAATGTTTGACGGTAAAGCTGCAGTTGAATTCAACGGTTCAACTGACCGACAAAGTCTATTGGGAGTTGTTCTTTGACGTCCGACCACCGGAGCGGCGGACAAATCTCTACGAACGCGGCATTTTCCAGCTGCTGGCGAAGCCGACTCTTGGCCGAGTCGATGTGGGCATCGGTCCTGCTCACCCCAAGTTGTCGGTAACCGTGAAGGATGATGGCCGACAAATGTTGCTTACGATTCCTCTGCAACATTTGGCCGAGTTAGGCAATACCACGCTGGACGATTTTTCATTCGCCGCGGCGCTGAACCATCAACCCAATGCTGAACAGGAGGCAATGGCCGGTGGTCGTGGCTATCTCCGGTGGGAAGTTCACGCCGACCCGTTTGCCTACGCATTCAACAATGGTTGGGCGAGAATTGTTCGAAATGCCCAAGAACCGGTCGCACCAATCGTCCAGCTACCCGCTGTCGACGAATTGCCCGCACAGGCTCTTCGATCCGGCAAGATCGGGGGGATTGGAAAACGAGCTGGCACCGTCGTCAATGTCGAAAGAAACCGGCAGAACCCGCTGAGCCTTGAGACTGGCGGATTTGAGTACAATCGCGGCAAAGGTTGCGGGAGACCCGTTTCGTCCGTCGGACTTCATGTACTGCGGTCGGGCACTTTGGCGTTTTACGACCTCGATGATGACAGCGGCATGAGGTACTTTGGTGGCGTGCGGCCGAGTTGCACCGTCAGCGCGGTGCCTGCCCAAGGATTGGTGTTCGCGGCCGAAGGAAGTTCTGGTTGCAGTTGCAATTATAATTTTAAGACAACACTCGCACTCGCACCTGCTGCGCGGCAACGGCATGAAGACTGGGCCGTGTTTACGGCTCCTTTAAGTCCAGCCGCATTACTGCAGACGGGCCGATTCAACCTCGGTGCACCGGGCGACCGTCGCGATAATGATGGTGGACTGTGGCTGCAATTCCCCCGCGCCCCCACACGATCCGATAGGACGATGGCGGTCCCATTCGAGTTGTTTGGAACGAACCTCGAAGCCTATCGAGTGAACGCCGATCGCGTACCGATTGCGTCGACCGATCGTCCTTGGCTCTACGCGTCAGGCATGGAAGGAATTGAAGGGATTCGTCTGCGACTTTTCATGAGCGATCAAGAGGGTGTTGTTGTCTTTCCCGACGACGCACCGCAATTAGATGCAGTTCTCGAGGAGAAAGCGTGGGAAAGACGTTATGGGGTAGCTGCTGGCAAGGGCAGTTCGATGTTTCTCTTCCATGACAAAACGGCACTGTACGTGGGATATGAGATTGTGCCGCCACTCGACCGTCGCGGCAAGCGACAGCCATGGGTCACCAAAGGGATGCTTCCTCACAAGGCGAGATTTACCTATGACGAAATTGCCGACGATCGGTTCATATGGCAGGAGGACTCGCTAGAGTTTCTAGTTAGTGACGTGTCGCTAAAGACCGTTCTGCATTTTGGAGTCGGCGTTACGGGCGGTCGTTACGATGGCCTTTGGTCAGCGGAAAAAAAGTCAGAGGACGCCGCCTATTCCGCTCGCTGGGCAGGCGCTATCGACGTGACCGCAGACATCGCCGTCGCCGAGATTTCGCTACCCTGGAAGACACTTTCTGCTGCGGGACTCGACCTGGAGAACCTCGTCATCCGCCCACGATCGAAGCAGCCCGTAACGCGACAACCACACATTACTCACGGTTTTCGGCCCGTACTTTTGCAATCGGTTGATCCCAAAGCAAAGCGTTATCGTGTTTCGTTGCATTTCGCTGAGTTAGGCGATGTTGCGGCCGGCGAGCGGGTGTTCGACATTCAGCTGCAGGGCGTGACTGTTCTGAGCGCCTTCGATCCAGTCGTAGCTGCTGGCGGACCGAATCGCGCCGTCGTCCGCGTCTTTGAAGGCATTCGCGTAGGACGCGCCTTGGACATTCGTTTTATCCATCGGAGCCGAACGCTGCCAGCTGCCCATATGCCGATCCTGGCAGCAGTCGAAGTGCTTGTGGACAAGTAAAGAAAGTCGTCACACGCTGCGGCCTACCATGAAAATTGCCCTCGCTGACGCGTCGGGTCTTGGCATCGCGTGATCTTACAAAAATCCGAGGCTAGCGCCTTCGGCTCAAATATTGACGAGCCAACAATACGGTAACAGCGACGTTTCGAGACAATCTACCGGCGACCGGCCAGTACCGAACCGTGGGCTAGCGCCCAGCGGCTGATCTACGGTGATCGAAGAGTGAGTGCGATCGCGAGTACGCACAGGAGCACCGCCGAGCCGGTTGCGATCAGAAAGCCGCGCTGAACCGACGTCCGTTTGGCATACATGCCAATCAAAATTGGCAGCACGGTCCAACCGACTCCGCCGATGCAGAAAAAGACACCGACGGCCCGCCCATGCAACGATGGATCGACATGCCCCAACAGAATGGCAATCAACGTCGGGAAGATTGGCCCGACCACGGCGCCCGAAACAACGATCAGTGCGCACATCCACGACGGATCTCGGCAGAAGACGATGCTCAGTGTGATGGCCACGCTGCAAAACGCCATCACCACCACCAGAATCGTGTCGCCTCCTGCCGGCAACAATAATGCGGTAGCCAGACGAGATCCCATGAAAGTCAACCAGAATGCAGACAGCAGCGTCGATGCCCTACCCTCGCTAACTTTCTTGTCGGTCATCAGCGTTGTTGCCCAGGTCGCGATGGAAGCTTCAGTTGGCACATGGAAGAAAAACGCGACCGCACAGAGCCAGACGATGGGATCCGACAGTAGCTTGGCCAATCCTCCAGCAACAGAATCCGTCGCCTCAACTCTTAGTGCAGCCCAGTTGACGCCCAGCCCTAACAACAACGGGACCAACGAAACGACCGCGAATCCGTACAGCGTTCGAATGAGTCCGAACTGTTTTGCGCAATAGACGATGATCAATGGCGTAACAAAGGTCCCCATCCCGAATATGAAGTCGCCCATATTCATAGCGTAAGCCATCCGCTCTGGGAGTTCGTTTGCGGGGACGAACGCTGGCGGCGAAGTAACGTTCAAGACGTTGACGAGTGCCGACCAGCCAGTGCCGAGTATCAGAACAGCCAGCAACGCGCCGGAATAGCGGCGTGAATGAGCGAGCAAGACAAGACTGAGAATCACTAGAACGAAGCCGCCACCCAGGACAGCCTGTTGCCCTAGAAAATCGACTAAGAACCCAGCCGCTACTACCATCGGTATCAAGGTGAATCCGAAGACAGACACCAACCCACCGACCTTGCCCTCGTCGATCTTCAACTTACGAGCCAGTGGCAATTTGACGCTCCCCAGCAAGGCGAAGCACATTCCCGCTATTGCCAAAGCCGCCACTTGCATCACAGTCAGCATCGTGTCCATCGAGTGTTACCTCGTCTATAAAGTTCCGAAAAGCTGACTCCCGGCCGTCAAGCCACCGTCAATGACCATCGTCGCCCCTGTCACAAAACTCGATTCATCGGATGCCAGGTAAAGCGCCATACTTGCCACATCTTCGGGCCGTCCAAGTCGACCGAGCGGATACCACTTTAGCAGTTTCTCTTTACTGCCGGCCTTTGCATCCCAATACGCACCACCACGCTCGGTGTCGATCGTGCCTGGACAAATCACATTGGCGCGAATGCCGTGACAGCCGTAGGTCACCGCAACGTTCTTAGTGAACGAGATCAGTGCCGCCTTAGCAGCGCTGTAGCCAAACTCGCCGATCGCCCACAGACCGTTCACACTCGACGTGTTGATTACGCTGCCTCCACCGGCGCGAATCATCATCGGCAACACAGCGCGGGTGCAGAGGTAGTGACTGGTCAGATTCAGGTTCAGATCGGACTGCCATTGATCGGGTTCGATGTCCAGCAGATCTTCCGTGAGCGATTTTCCGGCGTTGTTCATCCAGACGTCGATTCGACCGAGCGCGGTGGCCGCGGAGGAAACAACTGCCGAGACTTGATCCACGTCGGTTATATCCGCTGGCAGAAATTCGGCTTTTCCACCGGCTGCACGAATCGCTTCCGCCGCCGCCTGGCCAGCGTTCTCGTCGATGTCAACAATCACAACGTGTGCACCATGCCGACTGAACACCGATGCAGTGGCAAGTCCAATTCCGCTGGCTCCGCCCGTGACCACCGCGCGTTTGTCTTGCAGACGCAATTCGGACATCGAGCAACCTCTAGGCAGGCGATTCTCTAGACGCAAACACGTGCGACCGCGTTGGCACGGCAAGCATTCTAGC
Organism: Planctomycetaceae bacterium; assembly: GCA_012959465.1. GTDB lineage: Bacteria > Planctomycetota > Planctomycetia > Pirellulales > Pirellulaceae > UWMA-0346. Next base: position 1,769 of record DUDC01000283.1, on the reverse strand, counting down.
CGCTAATTGTTGCCGTTTTCCAAGAACACCTGGCGAGAATGCCAAGATTCGTCTCAATTTGACGAATTCACCTGAGTAGCGTCTATTTCGGCAGACCATTTTAGGAGTCGCGATGCATTCTGACACAAAGCCCTATCCATCGAAAATCGCTCCAGCGGATTTCGAGAATCAAAGGTCCACCGGTTGGCTTATGCTCTCGGGAGCTAGTTTGCTTGGATTGGCTGGAGGATGCCTACTGGTAACCTGTGTCGGTATGATGTTCGTCTTTGGTGGTGTGGCCCAATCTTCGGCAACGCCGACAGCCACCGAACTGGCAACCGGTATGCACTGGGCTCTCGTTCCGGCGGCCGTTTCGGCGCCCTTAGTCGTCTTGGGCGCAGTGCTCGTGCTCGTGGGCGTAATTCGCCGCCGTAATTAGCACGCGGTAAATTTTCTTTGCGCAGCCCGACTTTGTGGGATTTATCCCACCGGCCCTGTGCCGGTGGATTGGGGTTTGGCAACTACCTGCCCGATTAACACACCCACCCAGTCCGTGGGTTCATGTTCTACTTTGTGTAGGTTCTCAGGTTTTCGATCTTCTCGATGTCGATAATCGCTCGCCAACTCGCTGCGCTCGGCCTGGGCGAGCGAGCGATCACCGACTCCAGAAAGCAACACTAATTTTGCCTTTTTCAAATTGAACTAGGAAAACCACTTGCCAACGGTGTGTCCTTCATAGAAGGCACAAAGCCACGAAGGACGGTGGGTGCAAGGACCACTTTTTTCGTGCCGAAAACCCCGCAGAACATGCGACTGGCCCGGGGTTTTCAGAGTAATCTATTTTGCTCATCCGGTTCGTTGATGTCTAATGCTTGTAACTACGTGGTCACAGGGAACAATTCACAGTGTCGAGGGGCGATTTCATGGACCGAAGATGCTTCGTACGCGGCAGTTGTGTTGCCGGACTATCGGCCATTGGATCCACGCTGGGCCACCATCCAACGGGCGGTTCTCTGGCAAGTCATACGGCTGGCCAGTTGTTTCTCTCCGCGCCCTCGATTGTCGCCGGGCAGGTGATCGCGGCGGTGGCCCGCTATCGACTTGTCCTCTATAAGGACTATCACGGTTACAGCAAGGACCACTTTTCTTCGAGCCAGCCGAAGCTGCCAAAGGCCTTCCGCCAGCAGTACCTGTACGACAGTCCTGGAATTCAAACTCGCATTCGAGCGGTCCGCGACGTGGTGACAGAAATCGCGACCCAGATCGAGCATCCGTGGGACAAAGCCAAGGCCTTTCATCGTTGGGTCTGGGAAAATATTAAGGGAAAGCCGCAAGACTACACCAGCGTTGTAGCAGCACTGAAGGACCGCGTAGGCGACTGTGAGGAACGGGCGGCCACATTTGTGGCGTTTTGTCGAGCGGCCGGGATTCCTGCCAGGTTGGTGTGGGTGCCGAACCACAATTGGGCCGAGTTCTTCTTGACCGACAGTCAGGGCAACGGTCACTGGATTCCGGCGCATACCTCGGCGTATTCTTGGTTCGGCTGGACGGGAGCGCACGAACTCACGTTGCAAAAAGGCGACAGCATTGTCGTACCAGAGAAACGAAAACCACAGCGGCTGTTGGCCGATTGGATGCAATGGCAGGGCGCCCGACCCAAAGTGCGATACCTCGCCGAGTTCACACCGGTTCTATCGTCGACAAGCATTGCCGTTGACGCCGGTCCCGGCGCACGCCGCAAGGACGACCGCGGTGCCTGGATTCGTGTTGGCAATCACCCACTAGATCCC
>DUDC01000282.1 GCA_012959465.1 Planctomycetaceae bacterium | reverse complement strand
TAGTCATTTGTCATCTCATTTTCACGGTCTTAACGGATGCGTTTAGAATGCGGCATAGCTGTTTGAGCCGAGCGTCCCAACCCAAGGTGGGGACAGCGCGTGGCATTGGCTCCGCTAGTGTCTTTGCCAGAGCCAAGCAATACAAGCACTAGGTCGACAAGCCAACGATGCGCAGCCGTTCCTACCGCTACGATCGATACGGTCGGGATTCCTTCCATAGACCTAACGTCCTATGCGAGTCCCCTGACTTGCCCTGTTCTGTTTTCGGGCAACCTTTAGAAGAGGGGTCCCAGTTGAGGTCTTCGCTAATACGGTTGTCCAGCAGGTGAATTTTATGTCCGTCGTACTCGTTACTGGCGCTGCCGGGCTCATTGGAGCCGAGGCGGTTCGTTTTTTTAGTGGAAAAGCGTTTCAAGTTGTCGGAATTGACAACGATATGAGAGCTCATTTTTTCGGGCCCGAGGCCTCGACCGACTGGAGTCGCCGTCGGTTGGAAGAAACAATTGACGACTACACCCACTACAATATCGACATCCGCGACGACGAGTCCATTGGCGACGTGTTTTCCAAATACGGCACGGACATCAAGGCGGTGATTCATACGGCGGCTCAGCCTTCACACGATTGGTCTGCTCGAGATCCCTACTGTGATTTTTCGGTCAATGCGACGGGAACTCTCGTGCTGCTCGAAAACACTCGAAAGCACTGTCCCGACGCATCATTTATTTTTACATCGACCAACAAAGTGTACGGGGATAATCCCAATAGCCTGCCGTTGGTGGAACTGGATGAGCGGTGGGAAATCGATCGAGACCATCCGTATTTTGAACATGGAATCGACGAACATCTGTCGGTAGACCAGACCAAGCACTCTCTGTTCGGCGCATTCAAGTTGGCTGCCGACGTTTTGGTTCAAGAATACGGCCGCTATTTCGACATGAATACAGCTTGTTTCCGGGGAGGCTGTCTGACTGGACCTGGCCATTCAGGTGCCGAACTGCACGGCTTCCTCTCTTACCTGATGAAATGTGCGGTGACTGGAAAACCGTATACAGTCTTTGGCTACAAGGGGAAGCAGGTTCGCGACAACATCCATTCATTCGATCTGGTCAACATGTTCTGGCACTATTTCCAAAACCCTCGTCCGGGAGAGGTATACAACGCCGGCGGCGGTCGACATAGCAACTGTTCGATGCAAGAGGCGATCAAGATTTGCGAGCAGTTTACCGGCAACAAGATGAACGTGACTTACACGGACGACAATCGAATAGGCGACCACATCTGGTACGTAAGCGATACACGCAAGTTCCAGAAGCACTATCCGACGTGGCACTATTCCTGCGATCTACACGACATCATGGGACAGATCTACATGTCGTCGGCCGGTGCTGTCGCTCCGCCACCGATCGCAGTCGATGCAACCGGGTCAAACTCGCAGACGCCCGTGTAGAGGGTAGCCCTCACAACGGAAGTCAGTGACCTACCTGGTCGACGACCGCTTGCATTTTTCTGAATCCGGTTTGGCAAACCGCGACAGGATCCGCCGCCCACAAGTCCTCGCGAAAGAGCTCTAGTGAAATCGGCCCTTCGTAGCCGACTAGCTCTAGCAATGTCAGGTACCGTACGAGGTCGAAACAACCGTCTCCGGGATACGCGCGATGAGCATCGTGTTGCTGTTCGCGTTGTGGACTATCCAGAGTATCCATGAAATGGGCGATCGCAATTTGGGATTGAGTCAACTTTGCAATCGACTCCACGGTGCCTCCGCCACGATAGATGTGGAACGGATCAAGCACAGTACAGCCGAGCGGGTGATCGGCCCCTTCAATGATCGATATGGCGTCTTCGATCGTATTGAGCTGGTCGACGAAGCCCAAGAACTCCATCGCTGGAGTCACACCAATCTCTTTCCCCAGTTCCAGTAATTCGCGGTATCGCGATGCGCCGAGTTGATAGTCTGCTTCACCGCCCGGTGGTCCGGCGATAATGTAACGCGATCCCAATTGGGCTGATTGCTCCATGCGACGACGGCATTCCTGCCATGCCCGTTTGAAGGACTCGCCCTGACTGTCAAACCAATCGCCCAGGTAAATAGTCGTCGCCAGAGTCAAGCCGCTCCGCGACAATTCGGTAGAGATCTCTTCAAGAGAACCACCACAGCTGACGAACTGATCGATGTCGTCGTGCCACAACTCGATGGCGGTAAACCCCACATCCGCTGCGATGCGGATCTTGTCGAGGATTGGCGTGGTACGAATCGTGCTTGTGTTGAGCGAGAGTTGGAATGCCATGAGCATACCTCAGAGGATTGTGGCTAAACTCGAATGGTTTCCTTTCCCACCCATGGTTGCAACACCTTGGGAACACCAACACTGCCATCCTCCTGCTGATAGTTTTCCAGGATCGCGATCAATGCTCGACTGATTGCAATCGCCGTGCCGTTCAGTGTGTGGAGGAAGTGCGTTCCCTTGGTGCCTTTCAATTTGTACCGAGCGTTAAGTCGCCGAGCTTGATAGTCGGTGCAATTCGACGTGCTAGTAACCTCACCCCACTGACCACCATCGCCACGACCGGGCATCCAGGCCTCCAAATCGTATTTGCGATACGCGGGGCCGCCCAGGTCACCGGTGGCCGTGTCGACCACTCGATACGGGATTGCTAAACCGTCGAAAATCTGGCACTCGAGGTCGCAAAACTCCTCTAAGATCTGGGTGCTCTGATCGGGAAGTGTAAAGGCGAACATCTCGATCTTTGTGAATTGGTGAACCCGGAATAGCCCCCGTGACGCGCGGCCCGCCGCCCCTGCTTCCGTGCGAAAACAGTGGCTGATACCACACATTTTCAGCGGCAGATCGGCGGAGTCGACGGTACGGCCAGCAAGCATGCCACCCAATGTAATTTCGGCGGTCGCCACCAGATTGAGATTCGAATTTTCAATACTGTAAATCTGAGTTTCCGGTCCACGTGGAATGTATCCCGTTCCATGAAGAATCTCGGTTGCGGCCAGATCGGGCGTTACGACTGGCGTGAAACCCTCCGCGACCAGCTCTTGCACAGCGTATTGTTGCAAGGCCAGCTCGAGCAGCACGGCTTCATTTTTGAGGAAGTAGAATCCAGATCCGGCAACTCGAGCTCCCGACTCGAAGTCGATCAGGTCGAGCGTCTCGCCGATTTCCACGTGGTCTTTGATTGGAAAAGAAAACTCGGGAATAGCTGTCGCACCGCGGCGAATCTCCAAATTCGATTTGTCATCTTCCCCGATCGGAACGTCTGGGTGCGACATGTTGGGAATGCCGTTTTGAATGGCGGCGGTTTGTTTCTCCAGCGTATCGTGCTCCTGCTGCACCTTGTCTTTTGCGTCGCGGAGACGTCGCCCCTCTTCGATGATCGCTTGCCGTTTGTCGGGATCCTTTTCCTTACCGATCGACTTGGCCTTTTCGTTGGCTTGCCGATTCAGATCCTGAACGTCGTTCAATTTCTCGCGACGCTCTTGTTCCAGTTGCACCAACTTTGCCACATCGGCCGTGACACCGCGGTTCTGGCAGTTTTGCTGGACGGCGTCAGCGTTATCAACAATGAATTTTCGATCAAGCATCGTTTCTCGTCGTGGCTTTCGTGTAGATGGAAGTTAGTCGTTCGAGATCTTGGCCAATTCTCGCCACAGATAGGTGCTGGCCTTGATCCCGCGTTGGAAATCGGCCAGGCAGAACTTTTCGTTGGGACTGTGGGTGTTGTCGTCGTCCAAACCCCAGCCGAGTAGCAACGACTCGACATCGAGCTGTTCCTGAAATGCGGTGACAATCGGAATCGAGCCGCCTTCGCGAATGAAGACGGGTGATCGACCGAACCCCTGTTCAATCGCCTTGGTGGCGGCGGTCACATAGGGGCTGTCCAGCGACGTGACGTATCCACAGGCACCGTGCATACGGACCAGTTCGGCTTCCACTCCGGGAGGGCAGATTTCGGCAATGAACGCTTCCAGCTGGTCGGCCACTTTGTGCGGGTCCTGTTTGGGTACTAGCCGAAAACTGAACTTGGCCGTCGCCTTGGCCGGGAGTACGGTCTTTTCTCCTTCGCCCTGGTAGCCACCCCAAATCCCATTGATGTCGCACGTTGGCCGCGCCCATCGTCGCTCCAAAGTCGAGAACCCCGACTCGCCAAACAGTTCTGAAACACCTAGTTTCTCCATGAATCCGCGTTCGTCGAACGGGAGTGATGCAAACTGCCTGCGTTCGGGGTCCGTGAGCCCCACGACATCGTCGTAAAAGTCCGGGATCTGTATGCGACCATCACCGTCCACCAACGCGGTCAGGATTCGACACAGTGCGTTCACCGGGTTCGTGACCGAGCCGCCAAAGGTGCCCGAATGGAGATCTTGTCTGGGACCCGTTACTCGCAGCTCGAAGTATGCGATTCCCTTCAAACCGTAAGTAATCGCCGGTTGACCAGGCGCGAATTGGCTGCAGTCGCTGATCACCACGACGTCACATGCCAATTGTTCCTTGTTTTCGGCCAGATATTTGTACACGTTGGCGCTACCGACTTCTTCTTCGCCTTCGATCAAGTACTTGATCTGCAGAGGTAACGAGCCCTTAGTTCGCATCCAGACTTCGGCACTCTTGATGTGAGTCAACATCTGCCCTTTGTCGTCGGTGGCCCCCCGGGCGTAAACATTGCCGTCGCGAATATCGGGCTGGAACGGAGGCGTAATCCACTCGTCCATTGGCTCGGGTGGCTGGACGTCGTAATGGCCGTAGACCAAGACAGTCGGCGCTCCTTCGACGGGCGGCGATTCGGCGTAGACAATCGGATGTCCCTCTGTCTCGATGACCTTCGTTGACAACGAAAGGCCTTCCAGCTGTTTCGCGACCCAGACCGCAGCCGAGCGAACATCTTCGGCGTGTCGGCTGTCCGTACTAACGCTTGGGATTCGCAATAACTCGCACAACTCTTGCAAAAAACGATCACGGTGTTCCTCGAGAAACCCGTCCAATTCCTGCATCGAGATTTCCTTTCCTAATCGGTGGTGACTTTAATATAATGCTCCATAGGCGGTCGGCATATCACCAACCCGCGTCATGGCGTTTCCAGAGTTCCTTTGCGGTACAGTCGCGATCCTCGTGCGGACGACGATTCCAGCTCAATAGCTTGATCCGTTCACGAATACCGCCCTATCACTAAAAAGCAGGAGAGCTGATTATGTCCGGCGAGGATGTGATGGTTCAGACCGAAAAAACGGTCAAGAACAATCAGAAGCCGAAGCGGCAGCCCCGATATAGCGTCATCCTGTGGGATGACAACGACCATTCGTACGAGTACGTCATACGGATGATGCAGAGGGTTTTTGGGCACCAGATTGAAATGGGTTTCAAGATCGCCAAAGAGGTCGATTCATCGGGCCGAGCGATCTGCCTGACAACCACGAAAGAGCACGCTGAACTCAAGATGGAACAGATCCACTCCTACGGCAAGGATGATCTGATTGCTCGCTGTAAAGGCTCCATGAGCTCGACGATCGAGCCAGAAAACGCATGAGTTGACCCACTTTAGGCATAAAAAAGAACTCACCTTGCGGTGAGTTCTTGTGGTTGGTTGAGCCGTCCACGAAATCAACGTTTCGAGAACTGCGTCCCGCGGCGGGCACCGTGAAGACCGGGCTTCTTACGCTCTTTCATTCGAGCGTCACGCGTGAGGTAACGGCCGTCGCGGAGTGGTTCGAACAGCTCCGCGTCGTGGGCGATCAAAGCGCGGGCGATTCCCATGCGGCAGGCACCGGCTTGACCCGTGGTGCCACCGCCGTTCACTCGAATGATCACATCAACTTCGTCTTTCTTATCGACCGTCTCGAGGACCTGCAGAATCTGCTGCCGGTCGGCGATCAGCGGAAAGTAATCTTCGATCGGTTTCTGGTTGATCGTGATTGTTCCGGAACCCGCACGAATGCGTACGCGAGCCACGGAAGACTTCCTTCGCCCGGTACCCAAAGCGTCACCATTGATTTTGTCGCGTTTCACTTGCATCATTTCGTATCGCCTCGGTTGTCCGTGTTAGCTCTTGATCTTGACGCCAAAGTCTCGGGGCTCTGGCTGTTGTGCCTGATGAGGGTGATCCGGGCCGGCGTAGACTTTCAGCTTGGATAACATCTTGCGTCCCAATTTGTTCTTGGGCAGCATTCGCCGTACCGCTTCAATGAGGATCATCTCCGGTTTCTTTTCGCGGCGTTTCTCGGCCGTTTCCGACCGTTGTCCCGGGTAGCCCGTGTACCAGGTGTACTTCTTCTGTTCCCATTTTTTCCCGGTAAAAGCGACCTTGTCGGCGTTCGTCACGACGACAAAGTCACCCGTATCAATGTGAGGCGAATAGGTCGGACGATGTTTGCCCATCAACACGACCGCGATGTCGCTGGCCATCCGGCCCACGATGCTGTCGGTCGCATCCACTATCCACCATTTCGCTACTACGTCGCCCGATTTGGCTGCGTAGGTTCGAGAGGAAACCACCATGATTCTCCAAAAATTGACAGTATTCAGGTGTCACAAGCCTCTTTCCGCGCCATTGACGGTAACTTGTGAAATTCGAGTTTATTCCCTAAGTGCTTTCGTGTACTCGCTTTAACAGTCTAAGCGACTTGTCGCGGCAAATTCGGACGGCATGTGGAAACACACAATTTAATGCTTCTTAGCGAGACCTTCAAGTCGATTTACCGACTCTTTTGCCGATTGGTCGCTCAACTTTAATAGCTCCCATCCGTTAAACGCCGCATTCTCGGCCTCACCGCTGCAGTCGCTCTTTCCTGCCCCCTTTGGCCAATCTTCAACCCTTCACCACTCTGCGACCGATTCGTTGCAAGACTGGCGGATCATGTTGGTACGCCAGTGCTTCACCTCACCCTACGCAAAAACTGTGAAGGCAGATTTTTTTTATGAGAGTCTCTGTCATCAAAGAAACGTTTCCGGGTGAGCGGCGAGTCGCCCTCGTTCCCGCAAGTGTTGGGAAGTTGGCGAAGTCGGGCTGCGAAGTGTTGGTGGAAACCGCTGCAGGGGAGCGCGCCGGGATCGCGGATGAATCGTACACGGCTGCTGGAGCTATGATCGCCCGCAGCCGGGACGAGGCGTTTGCAGCTGATGTGATTCTTCAGGTTCGCACCCTGGGGGCTAACCCTGAGTATGGTGCGGACGACCTTTCGCAATTATCCGCGGGGAAGATACTCATTGGTTCGGCCGATCCGCTGGGGGCACCCGAGGCGGCATTGCGGATCGCCGAGACGGGGGTGCGGCTGTTTGCGTTGGAGTTGATTCCACGCATCACCCGCGCCCAAACCATGGATATCCTCTCCTCGATGGCGACGATTTCGGGGTATCGAGCGGTCCTGTTGGCCGCGGTCGAACTACCCAAGATGTTCCCGCTGATGATGACCGCTGCTGGCACTTTGTCCGCTGCCCGCGCGTTTGTGATCGGAGCTGGCGTGGCAGGACTCCAAGCGATTGCTACCGCGCGCCGCCTTGGCGCCGTGGTGCAAGCGTACGACGTCCGGGCCGCATGTCGTGAACAGGTCGAGAGTCTAGGGGCAAAATTCGTCGAGTTGGAATTGCCTTCTGACGACGCCGAGGGGCAAGGCGGTTATGCCAAAGCGATGGACGAAGATTTCTATCGTCGGCAGCGTGAATTGATGGCTAGCGTTGTGGCGGAGAGTGACATTGTCATTACTACCGCTGCGATTCCGGGAAGGCCTTCACCGCGGCTTATCACTCGCGAGGCAGTGGAAGGTATGCAGGCTGGCGGGGTCATTGTCGACCTAGCTGCAGAACGGGGTGGGAACTGTGAGGTGACTCAGGCAGATCAGAGGGTTGTGCACGACGGTGTCACCATCCTGGGTCCAACGAATCTGCCGGCTGAAGTTCCACTGCACGCCAGTCAGATGTTCTCCAACAACGTTACCAAGTTCCTGCTGAACATGATCAAGGATGGCAAGCTGGAAATTGATCTAACGGACGAGATCATTCGCGATACGCTCGTAACAGACGACGGGGATGTCGTGCACGAGCGGTTGCGATCGATCCTCAACCTGCCGCCTCTAGTTCAAGCGGAGGACGCGGAGGCGGAGCCCAACCAAGAACCAAACGGTGACAAAGAACAACAAGTCGGTTCGCCGGACGCAGATGATAGTGACGATCGACTGGATGTGGGCGATCTTACAGCTGGACAAAGCACCGAGGATGAGAACGTAGACGTCGCCGAAGATGCAGAAACAGATGACGACAGTGACGATGACGATTTGCCCAGTCCAGCCAATGAGGCGACCGAACCTAAGCATTGACCACGGACGTTCTAAGAGATGGAACGATGAAAAGCTCTACCTTACTCATAAGTCTGCCACTGTTGGCGATCTTCACTCTGTTGACGATCGCTTGGAGTCAGGCGCTGGCGAAAAAGTTGCCTGATAGTCCGAGCGACGAATCTACGCCGGGCGTGCAACAGACCAACTCCGCCCCGGAAAAGACGCCGACCAAAAAAAATCCGGAAGATGCAGAGCAGAAGAAGCCCGTCGCAACTGGCAGCGGAGCGAAAATGGGCGTCGACATGATGACCAGCTTGACCGTGTTCGTACTGGCCATCTTTGTGGGATTTGAAGTGGTCACCAAAGTCCCGCCCACATTGCACACGCCGCTCATGTCGGGTTCCAACGCGATTAGCGGCATCACGGTGGTCGGCGCGGTGATTGTCGCAGGCTCGGCAACTGGTGGGGTCTCCTCGTTCCTCGGTTTCCTAGCCGTGTTACTGGCGACCATCAATGTGGTCGGCGGATTCTTGGTCACGCATCGCATGTTGGCGATGTTCCAAAAACGATAGTCGGAGCGGATAGACGTGGACCCTTCACTCAGCAAACTCGCCTACCTCCTAGCGGCCGTGATGTTTATTTTCGGCCTCAAACGGATGGCGCATCCCCGCACTGCGGTCATGGGCAATTGGCTTGCGGCGACCGGCATGGCCTTTGGGGTCGTGGTAGCGTTGATGTCCAGTGAAGTGGTCGGATACATTTACATTGGCGTCGGCATCCTATTGGGCGCGATCATCGGCAGCGTTGTCGCTGTCAAAATCAAAATGAGGTCGATGCCTCAACTGGTTGCATTGTTCAATGGCTTTGGCGGCTTCGCCTCGGTCTTTGTCGCCGGTGGGGCCCTGTTGAGCAACAGCGAGCCAGGGTGGGAAGGACTACTTGCCACGGCCGTTTCTGGACTGATCGGCGCGGTGACGTTTTCCGGTAGCTTCGTTGCCTTTGGGAAGCTCCAAGAACTCAAAGCGTTCAAAAAGCCGTTTCCGGTCCCTTCACAACACATGATCAACGGTGCGCTGGCCGTCTTGCTGCTGCTGCTGATCTCGGGGATGGCCACGGGAATTGCGTGGTTGTACGTATTGATCGTCCTCGTCGCCCTGGCACTCGGCGTATTGCTTGTCAACTCGATTGGCGGTGCTGATATGCCCGTCGTAATCGCTCTCTTAAATTCGTACTCGGGCCTCGCTGCAGCGGCGACTGGCTTCGTGATTGATAACAACCTGCTGATCATCGCCGGATCGCTGGTCGGTGCTTCCGGTATCATCCTGACACAACTGATGTGTAAGGCGATGAATCGGTCACTGGCCAACGTGCTGTTCGGCGGTATGGGTGGTGGTGGCAGCGTGTCGATGGACGTCGATGAAGTGTACGCGAACGTTCGCAGTACTTCGGCCGATGACGTGGCCATGATTCTCGATGGTGCTCAACGAGTGGTGATCGTGCCAGGGTACGGCATGGCGGTCGCGCAAGCTCAGCACGTTGTGCGAGATATGGCCAAATTGCTCGAAGAGGCCGGGGCGCAAGTCGAGTATGCGATCCATCCGGTGGCTGGCCGGATGCCCGGTCACATGAACGTTCTACTTGCGGAAGCGGATGTGTCGTATGACAAACTCAAAGAGATGGACGACATCAACCCGACGATGGAAACAGTCGATGTGGCGATTGTTATTGGGGCGAACGATGTCGTAAATCCAATTGCCAAGACCGACCCCGAGAGCCCAATTGCTGGCATGCCCATCATTGATGTGGACAAAGCGCGTACAGTCATCGTGATCAAACGCAGCCTCAGTCCAGGGTTTGCCGGAATTCCGAACCCATTGTTCGCCGCCGACAACACCCTGATGTTGTTTGGTGATGGTCGACAGGCGGTCTCAGATATCGTAACGGCGATTAAGGACAACTAGCGTATGCGATCCAAGGATCGGCCAACCTTCTCCGACTCGCACAAAGGCCCAGCGGTGGAAAAAGAGATTCCCGAATACTTGCGGCTGCACGTTGAAAAACGCGATGTGGCTGCTGAGACCGATTCGATTATTGGCGCCTGGCGTTCCTTCCGACATCAGTTTGCCAACGCCACGGGTTGGAAACTCGAGGCGGTACCTGCCGATTCAAAATCCTCCTTGACTTCGCCGCAATTGGTGAATCTGAAGGAGGTCGAGGGGATGCCCAATCGCCGCCTTGAGCGGCGCGTTGCTCAGGAACTGGCCGCGACGTTTGCCGATGTCTACCAGGAACTCGAAGCCACGCGACGAGCGCTGCGGCGACGTGAGGCGGAACTCGCATCCTGCGTGCCGGTCAGTCCGCAACCCGATGAAGAGAGACATTTGGCCGAACGACTGGAAGCCGTGCTTCGCGGTGGGGCCGAGGCGGTGAATTGTCATTCGGCGGCTGTCTACATGTTGGATGATGCGACGTCGGAATTGAAGTTGCGATCGCATTGGGGCCTGGCACCACAGTGTATTCTGGACCCGCCGAGAGAGCTCCGCGGCAGCGTTGCTGATCTAGAGGCCTTGTTGGGCCACGCGGTCGTGCTCGATAGTCCGATGATGATGGAGTATTGGATGGCGCCAATCTCGGGCGGCTCGGCCGTCTGTGTCCCCGTCTCCAGCCCCACCATGCCGCTCGGTACATTGTGGATGGCCTGCGAGCATTCTCGCGATTTCAGCCCCATGGAAACGAACATCATCGAGATCGTGTCGGGGCGAATTGCCGCTGACTTGGAACGCGAGATCCTTATCGAAGAGGGGATTTCGCTGCACAAGTTGCGAGATCAAGTGGAGTGCTATGCACAACATCAGGCCGACTGCACTCCAACGGTGAAGCCCGATGTGGACGGCTGGGAGATTGCCGCTTGGTCGACTCAGACCGAGTCGCTTGGAGGTACCATGCACGATTGGGGTGTGACCAGTGACGGTAGTCTGTTCTCGGCAATTGTCGCGGCCACCGGCACGCCCTTGTTGGCGTCGTCTAGCGCCGCTAGTTTGCAGGTGGCGTTGAGGTGCCTGATCGATATGCCGCTGCAAATCGACGACGTCATTCGCCGCATCAACGAGGCGCTTTGGCAAACGTCTCCCGATGACGGAGTCGCGTCGTTTGCGCTCGCTAAAGCGATACCGGAGAAGGCGACGTGTGAGTTGGTCCTCGCTGGGGAAGCGAGGGCCTACCATCTATTGGCTAAGGAGGCCCGTAAGTTGGAGTCGCATGGTCCGGCCGTCGGCCAGGACGATCTTTCACAGTTTACCCGCGGCCGGCTCACGTTGAGACAGGGGCAAACACTGTTGTTGGCCTCTCCCAATTTCGCCACCGCCGAAAACTCGGCTGGCATTCCATTCGAAAAACGCCTCAGTTCCATCGATCGATCGGCGCACCGTTCGGCATCGGCGGTCGTCGAGCGATTACGGGCCGCTTGGCTCACTCATTGCGGCGCCAGGCAACCGGTTGACGCCACGATCATCGCCCTCACTCGCCGACCGTCCAAGACGTAAACGTTGTGGCTGCCTCGTCTTGACGCCTCAACGAAATCAAATAAACTGCAGCTCAATTCCGAGATCGCATTTGCGGGCGTGGCGGAACTGGCAGACGCGCTAGGTTGAGGGCCTAGTGGGGGTTAACCCCGTGGAGGTTCGAGTCCTCTCGCCCGCACTTGAAACGAACGAGGACTTACGTCGAACCGACGTGAGTCCTTTTTTTTGGTTATCAGTGCCGCTGGATTACAACTTGAAAACCCACCGGCCCTGTGCCGGTTGATTTTTTGTTTGGCAACTACCCGGCCCAGTGCCGCCCATCAGAGATCAACGGTAAAGACCACCGCTCGACCTGCCTCTGCTGCACGCGTCCAAACTCTGGCATTCCTTCGACACCGTCCAGGTGTAGTCGAAATCTCCAGAACTGGATCTGGATGTCTTGTCATGTTCCCCACGATGCCATGACGATTGCTGAGCGACCGTCACAGAAACGTCGGGCACAAACCCCATTTCGAGCTCACCACCGCAATCCGCGCATTGTCTCGGGGAGTTCATTGCCATACTCGGCGCCCAACGGTTTAGTACATCCGACGCCGTGGCCAACGAAGGCAAAATCGCAGCATCGGGTTCATGAACAATGATAGGCTGGGCGAGGTGGCCCATCAACGGCATCCCGCGTTAGCGGACGGTGCTTTGTTGGCTGTCGACAAACCGGCTACATTGCTGACGGCGCCGGAGGCAGCGTATGTGCACCGTGAATCATCGCAAGAACTTCTACAGCTTGCGGTTTGAGTCGATAGATGACCCGATATGGCCCCTCAATTATTTCACGGATGGCTGGATTGGCGTATTCAACAACGACCTGTCCCGACTCCGGGAAGGTCGACAACTACTTTGACCGTGCTGTAATTCGGTCGACCATCCGCAGAGCATATCGCGGGGAGTCGCAAGAGATGAATTCGTAGATGCCTGTGAGTTGTGCGACTGCAGTATCCGTCCAAACTACAATCACGACACTAAACCAAACCGG
>DUDC01000281.1 GCA_012959465.1 Planctomycetaceae bacterium | reverse complement strand
TCATAACTCGTTGCCGGCTTTCAAGATGCGAGAGACAGGAGTTGAACCTGCACGCCCGAAGGCACTGGATCCTAAATCCAGCGCGTCTGCCAATTCCGCCACTCTCGCCAGTCTTCTTACGGGCGCCCGCTAACGACTTAGCTATCGAGTGTCCGTGACGACACCTAAACCCGCAATGTAAACGGTGATGCCGATGGGAGATTTTAGCAAAAGCTCGAATTCGAACAAGTTCACGAAGCTGGCCAACAGTGGCGGACATTTCGGCGTGCCCGACGCGTGTCGGCATCGCAACGCCTCTTCTCAGAGCCTTCAGCGTGTAGGGCCTGGGAAAACTCAGCGAATCCGAATCCCTGGGTTGGTTAATGGCAATCGCTTTGAAGAAAATGCTAGTCCAGGTCGTCTATTAGATCCAGAGGATCGTTGCGGCGATTGTCATCGGGCAAGTGGGACGTATAGGTGCGAATGCCTGCCGCTGCCCTGGGAAGTTGGAATTCCGATCCTGGTGCAAAGTACTGAACATCATCATCAAGATAATAAGGGCTTGGAAGACTCACTTCATCGTCAACACGGGTCTCGGCATTCGTGTCGTCGGCATTGTCGCTCACCGAGACGGTCCGCTGGTAGCAACCAACGAGGATCAAAGCCAACCAGTGTTTGGACATCGACGTAACCTCTTCCACGAGCGAACCGGGAAAAACTGTCCGAGCATACGAAACGACCGGAGTTCGTGCAATTCCGAAGGCGCACGTACTCGAGTTGTCTATCGCACTCCCAACAAGATCTCGATAGCTTCTCGGTCTCCGGTTTCCGCCGCGTACTTGCGCAATATATCCCGGTGTTTTTTTAGCAAGACTTGATAGGAAGGATCACGCGCCCGATTTCGCATTTCGTGCGGATCGACTTTCATGTCCACGAACGATTCTCGATGGTCGCCGAGGTCGTAGACGGAGTACTTGTGATCGGCCGTGCGAACCATTCGTCCTCGGCAACTGGGCGGCCTTTTTTGGCCCTTCAGTACCGCACCTTGCACCATGTGATTCGATATGACAATGTAGTCACGCCGCTTCACGTCGGTGGATTCTTCACAGACTGGCTTCAACGAAAGGCCCTTGAGTTGCCTGGGAATCTCGATCCCGGCGAATTCCAGCATCGTCGGCAAGGTGTCTATGCCCACATTCACCAACTCATGTGACAAGCCCGCGTTGATGTGCCCCGGGTAAGCAACAATGAACGGAATGCGAGCCGACTCGTCGTAGAACACTGTCTTCTGCGCAAACTGATGGGCACCCGTGCAGTCGCCGTGGTCCGCCGTGAAAATTACCAGCGTGTTGCGCTCGTGCCCGGAATCTTTCAAGGCAGCTAGCACTTTGCCGATTTCTCGATCGGCCCGTTCAACCAGCCGGTGGTAACCCCAACGCATTTGCCGCCATTTGTCGCCATCGAAATTCGCGATCGGTGTCATTTTCGTCGCTTGATAGCTTTGCCGCATCAATTTCATGCTGTCGGTTTCGTCGATCGGTGGCGCGTAGTTTATCGGCAGCGGCGGACAATCGGCCGGATCTGGAAAGGGTCCCACGGAGCCACCGGGAATCTTCTCGCCGCGCACCATCTGACAGATGTCATGCGGACTCGTGAAAGAAGTCACAAGCAAGAAGGGCTTATCTCGTTTCTGATTCAAGAACGCCGTCGCTGGCGGCGGAATGTCGTGGTCTGCACCATTTCCTTTCAATACACCCGTCTGATCGAAACCATGGCGAGCCGTGTCTTTGCTGCGAATGTTCAGATGCCATTTTCCAAAATAGCCGGTGTTGTATCCTGTATCCTTGAAGTGCTTGCCCATGCAAATCATGGATTCAGGAAGCGGCTTTTTCGAATTGGATTGCAAGCCCGTCTCAAACGGGTAATAACCGCTGAATATGGAATTGCGAGAAGGAACACAGATCGGGTTCGCTGCATACGCGCGATCAAATCGCATGCCACGTTGTGCCAAGGCGTCCAAGTTTGGTGTCTTCAGGTACTGGTCGCCCATCACACAGCTCATCACGTCCGCGAAGTTCTGCTCAGTAATGATGAATAGAATATTCGGGCGATCGTCCGCGAAAGTCGAACTGGCAAACAGGAGTATGCAGATTAGGATCGTCGCAGAACGCGTCGTGCTCGGTTTCGTCGTGCTCGGTCTCGTGGTGGCCTTTTTCACTTCTCGACTTCTTTGACTGTCTGAGTTCTTGGTGGCTATCTGAGCAGATCTGGCTTCGAATCGATGCTGACACGCGTATTCTACGGAACGACTCTCTCACTCGCTACTTACTGACTGACAGAACGCTCGCTGGCACCACACAATCGCCATTCAGATAATTGACAAGCGTCGCCTATCTGCCCATAGTTGTGTCTTCCCGGGTCACTCTACCGCCGGCGTGTATTGAAATTTCTCTTAGTAGCACTTCAACGTTGTTTGCTAGATGGCGACTGTGACCGACTGAGTCGCGTCCAAGAACATCCCGAGCTGCCCATGGAATTCAGAATCACGCGAATAGCGCAAATCTCTCTCTGTCTCGGTTCCCTCCTGTCCACTCAACTCACGGCTTCGGCGGCCCAGCCAAACATCGTCTTCATCATGTGCGATGATCTTGGCTACGGGGACATTCATTGCCTCGCGCCGGAGACCAGTAAGATTGCCACGCCCGGCGCTGATCGACTTGCGGCCGAGGGGATGATCTTCACCGACGCGCACTCCGGCTCTTCAGTTTGCACACCGACGCGGTATGGTCTGATGACCGGGCGTTACAGCTGGCGGACCAGGCTGCAAAAAGGCGTGGTCACGGGTTTTGCGCCTAGTCTGATCGTCAGGGAGCGGCCGACAGTGGCGAATTTTCTGAAAGGGCACGGTTATCACACGGCGATCGTGGGCAAGTGGCATTTGGACTTCCTGTACTTGGATCCCCAGACGGGTGAAGCCTACAATAAAAAGGAACACAAGATGCCGCCCGTCGGGGCAAGGATCCCAGACGGGCCAATTCATCGCGGCTTTGACTACTACCATGGATTTCATCACGCACGGAACATGAAGGCGGTCATTGAAGACGACGAAGTAATCGCCCACGACGACGTCATCAACATGCTCCCGCGATTGACGCGGAAGTCGGTGGAATACATCGAGTCACGGGCCGGCAAGAAGCAGCCCTTTTTTCTATACGTGCCGTTGGGTTCGCCGCACACGCCGATCGTTCCTTCCGCTGCGTGGCAGGGAAAAAGCCCGCTTGGAAGCTACGGCGATTTTGTGATGGAGACCGACGCTGTGGTCACGGCGATTTCCGACGCGTTGGAAAAGACCGGGCAGACGGACAACACGCTAGTGATTTTCACCAGCGACAACGGCTGTTCAAAAGCGGCTGGGATCGAAAACCTAAGAAAGAAGGGACACCTGGTCAGCGCCCATTTGCGAGGCTCCAAGGCGGACATTTGGGATGGCGGGCATCGCAATCCATTTATCGCCCGCTGGCCAGGGATGATTCAGCCGGGCTCCACCAGTGATCAGCTCATTTGTCTGACGGACCTCTTCGCGACGGTGTCCGACATCACCGGCAAGCCACTTCCCGCCGGGGCCGCCGAGGACAGTGTGAGTTACTTTCCCGCACTCGGCGGCAAGGCGATTGTTTCCACGCGCCACGGGGTGATTCATCATTCGATCAGCGGTCACTTCGCGTATCGGCAGGGCAAGTGGAAGCTTGCGCTCGCCCGTTCATCGGGAGGCTGGTCCTCGCCCAAGGAAAACCAGGCTCCGGCCGGAGCTTCCAAAGGCCAGCTCTATGATATGGCGGTCGATCCCGGCGAAACGACCAATCTCTACGAATCCCGTCCGGAGATCGTGAAACGTCTACTCGGCCAATTGAAGTCCGACATTGAGCGAGGCCGTAGCACGGACGGCGCGGATGCGAAAAACGATGTTCCAGACATCGTTCTCTGGAAAAGCGAGCAGAAACCGGGTCGCGGCGGCGACAATAAGAGAGACAAGAAACAGAATTCTCGAAACAAGGTCGTTCCAGCCAAATAGCGCAGACATTTAGACAAACCTAATTTTCTTTACCATGAAACTCAAGCCAATCCTTCTTGCCGCAATCCTCTTAGCGTTGGCGGTCCCCGCAATGGCCGTGCATGCCGCCGATCAGCCTAATATCGTTTTCATCTTCGCTGATGACTGGGGCTGGGGTGATCTTGGTTGTCACGGACATCCGTATCTCGATACACCGAATCTTGACAAACTCGCGTCCGAAGGCACCGAGTTCTACCAGTTCACCGTCGCCAGTGGCGTTTGTTCGCCGAGTCGGGCAGCAGTGATGACCGGACACTTTCCGGCGCGGCACAGCATTCACGGCCACTTTGCGACCGTCGAGAGTCATGAAAAACGCGGCATGCCGGATTGGCTTGATCCGAAGGCAGTGTTACTGCCGCGACTCCTGCAGTCGGCCGGATATGCGACTGCTCATTACGGAAAGTGGCACTTGACCAACATCATGGTTAAAGACGCACCGCTTCCAATCGAATACGGCTACGACGACTACGGAGCGTTCAACTGTTCGGGACCTCAGATGCCCGTTCACGACGATATTGTGCGGTCGATTGAGTTTATCGA
This sequence comes from Planctomycetaceae bacterium, assembly GCA_012959465.1. Lineage (GTDB taxonomy): Bacteria > Planctomycetota > Planctomycetia > Pirellulales > Pirellulaceae > UWMA-0346. The sequence goes on along the minus strand of DUDC01000281.1, from coordinate 8,232 downwards.
GAAGAGCCACGCTGAGAAAAAACCGTTCTACATCAATCTGTGGATTCACGAGCCTCACACGCCGCACTATCCGAAACCGAAGTACTTGAGGCAGTTCTCACACCTCAAGGACGAGCCGTCTGAGATTTACGCGGCCGTGTTGGCTCATGCCGATGCGCGGATCGGAAAACTTCTGGCGACGCTGGACCGATTGAAACTCTCGGACAACACGCTCGTGATATTCAGTTCGGACAACGGCCCAGAAAACACCGGACCGGCGAGTCGCCGAAATGCTGCCGACGCATCTACAGGGCCTGGTTTCGGCAGCTTCGCATCCGTCGGCACGACGGGCGGTCATCGAGGCCGCAAGAGATCTCTTTTGCAGGGCGGCATTGGCGTTCCATTCATCGCCAGATGGCCGGGCCGGATCGCGGCCGGCAAGATCGACGACATGACTCCTATTACAGCAGTCGATCTGTTGCCGACGTTCTGCGCAATTGCCGGAACGAAGCTGCCCGATGGGTATGCCCCAGACGGAGTCGATCAGTCTGCCGCTCTGTTCGGCAAGCCATCATCAACGCGAAACAAGCCAATTTTCTGGCAGTGGAACTCCGCATCCAAACGCGGCACAAATTGGCCGACACTCGCAGTTCGCGAGGGCCAGTGGAAACTGCTACTTGGCAAAGACCCGCAACAGATCGAGTTGTTCGGCTTTCCCCGGGATCGCCATGAGAAGACCAATCTCAAGAATGCCCTCGAAGTCGGACGATTGAAGGCTCTGATCGACGACTGGAAGGCGGTTCTTCCTGACGAGCCTAGCAAGAACTGTTTTTCGGCCGAGCGGTCAAAGTGACGCTGTGACGTTAAGACGCACCGGCGGGCTCCACTTTCAACGATTCTGCCGGGAAGTGATCCAAGTGGTTCTTTCGGCCTGCATCAGGATCACTTGAACTCTCCATTGTGCCAGAGAAACGCTTTGCCCGTGTTGTGGAATGCTCTTCTATCGTCCTGGATGTAATCGTCGATGCTGCGTGGGCCAGGCCACCCGTAGAATACGAGCCAGTCGTCCAGCGGCTTGCCGTTTGAGGTCCACACGGGTGACGGATTGTTATAGATAAATCCTGGCTCAGGATCCAACGTGCCCGCCATGTGCCAGGTTTGGCCGTTGTCGTCAGAGACCCATTGCTGCATTGCGCCGCCGCCATAGCCTGGTATGACGTCCCCGTCTTTTCCCACGACGAGCATCGCCGACCATTGGCCCGATCCCGTTCGCCGCAAGTGACTGCCCGCCCAGGTGGAAACCGTGCGGGCTATCGGCGTCTTGACCCACTTGTCGCCCTGCCGTCTGACAAAGTGGAACACACAGTCCGTCGGCGTTTTGTCGGAGATGAGCAGCAGGAACGCCGGATTGAGGTTATCGTCAAATGTGAGCGACGGCATATTGGTGAGGCAGCCGTCGGAATCCAACACCATGCATTGCTCCGCCCGGCTTTTGTTCAGCGGCTGTCTCAGTTCACTGCCGCCCAGCGTATATATTTTGCCCGACGCGATATTCAGACGCAGATAGTACAAGTTGTAACGTTTGTGCTTGACCAGGTTCATCTTGTAGCGCTTGTCCCGCCGCGGACGTTCATCCTTCCAGACGAATCCCACGTGCAGATTTTCACCGTTCGCATCCGGCTTGACGGTATGGTAACTGCCGGCATGAAGATCATCATCAACCTGCGGATCCTGGTCGAAATCGACTGGGGGTGTGGCAGGCCGCTGCCAGGTATAGCCGCCATCGTCGGACAGGTGATAGGTCCAATAGCCCATGTGGCCGAAGACGCGATGATACATCAACATCCGCCCGTTACTGATAGGCAGCATCTTGGGATAACTGATTGACGGCGCGATGGTCGTGCTTTCCTTCCATCGGGCGAAGTCGCCCGGTTTCTCGGAAACCAGATGAATGCCGCTGCCGCCGTGACATCCATAGAGGATGTGAAAATGTTCGTCCCTATCAATCCAGAGCACTGGCGCGTAGTGATGGTCGTATCTCGGTACGGTGGCAATCTGCACCGCTTCGGACCATTGTTCCCGTTTGGTGTCATAGCTGATGATATGGGGATTTCCGATACTCTTGGTTCGGTCCGCCTGATAAACAATGTACAGGACGTCCTTGTGCAGCACCGCCTGCGGCTCCATGCGGGCATCGTAGATCATTTTCTCCGTGCCGTGCGTGGCAAAGGACTTTCCCAATGCTTGCGCGTGAGCCTCGTCACTGCAAAACAAGACTGCAATGACCGCCAGCAACATTGTGTGAACCAACAACATTGTATGAATTAGTCGAGTCATCCTGCTTTCACCTACCGTTTCATTATTTGTTGAATACCGCCCCGACCTGGGCGAGTTTCGCATGTTTGTAAATCGCTATTTCTGAGTCTCGCCTAACGCCCCCATTGGCCGTCGCAGTAGTTTGCGTAAATCCGGTTCCTACCCGATACGAAGCCCGCGCGTAAATTTTGATAGAGCCAAGACGGTTGAATGTTGTCACAGTTTTTCCTGACACATACGAGACTGATGCCGTCCCGCGGGCACTCGTTCGGATGATCAAGAGTCCGGAGGTTCTCCGCAAAGTCGTCTCCCATTCTGATCTACGGCAATTCACTGAAATCCAATCGGCGACCTCGCCGATCGATTTTGTAAGAAACCGACTCGCTGTAGTTTGTGTTGGCGGTTCGGACGTCTACAGAATCGACTATGAAACGGAGAGCATGGAAAGTGCCCATATCGTGGTCAACACCGTCACAAAACTGTTTGTCGAACAACGATTCGAGGATTCCTATTTCGCGGGATCCTTTAACAACAAGCAGCGGATGGGCGAGGTCGCAGCGCAACTTAAACGTGTAAACTTGCTGCGCCAACATGACCTGGCCGAAACGCAGGAGAGATTAATGACCGTCGCCTCTCGATTGACGTACGTAGGAGGTCTAATCGGGCAAGCTCCCCAAAGGCCACCGCCAAAACCGTCGATCACCGATTCGCTCAATGAACTGAACATTAATTTGGGTGAAAACGAGTTTTCTCGTTTGCGTCTTGCCGCGATCCGAGAAGTGCATCAACAGGTTTTGAAGGACCAGGATCTCATTCGACTCACCGGTTTCGATAGGGCACTTGCCGTCGAAAGAAACCCCCAGGTCACTCGACTGGGCCTGCTGCGATGGTCCACGATGCTTCAAATGGATAAACTCCGCGCTCGCGGGTTTGATGACGAACACGAGCCAATGAAAAAACTATGGACAGAAATTGCATCGCTGGATAAGTCGCTCGCGAAGATTCGATTGAAAGTACCTGAGCTTGCAATTCAAGAATATGTACGTCGCACCACTGAATCAGAAGGCCAGCGAATACTAGACATCGACGGACAACTCGAGCGATTAGAATCTGCTGCGATACAGCTGCGTCACGAAATCGCTGCGAAACAGGATGTGTTGGCGAAAATGTACGACAAAGATGAACTAGAATTTGCGTTCGCGTTGCGGGATGTAGAACGAATGAATAACATAACTTCGCTGATTGACGACAACATTCAACACTCTGAAGTCGAACCTCTTGTGCGAATAGAGGTCCCGCGTTTGCCGTCCGCGGATCAAGTCACAGTGTCGGCTTGGGAGAATCCACGGCAGAGACTGTTGTTGGCTTGTACAGTTGCGTTCATTCTGCCCTTCATCGGCGCGGCAGTTTTCAGTCGCACTTACAGAGTCCGCGATTCACCTGTCGAATAAAACGCAGGACTATTGTCAATTGTCCTGACGCCATTCTGATTTGTTATTCGAGGCTCTCGTGGTCACCTCACGTCAAGTCCAGGAGTATCTAGACGTTCGTCACCAGGCTTTGACAAAGCCCGAGACATTCCAGAATGCGCGACGAGCAGTGATCGAGAGTGATAAGGCCGACGTGTTTGCGCTGTTTGAATCTCGCTTGCAGGTTCGTGATGAAGAAGAACGTTGTTCGGCAATTGCCAGATTGGCGTCACTGTATAGTTCGGAGGCAACGGACACCATCGTTCGCTGGATCAACGACTCGTCGATGATTGTCCGCTGGGTGGTGGGCTGCTGTCTCCACGATTACGGTGACCTGCGTGCGAAATCGGCATTCCCGGCGATTGAAACACGATGTGCCGACTGCGAGGTAAGGGGTGTGCTGCTGGTGGACCGGGACAAATTGGGGCCATCGAAGCCCTGCCGGATCTACATCAGGCCTATCAGACGGATTTAGAAGTCGATGAGCTTGGCTACTCGTCTTCGGGTTATGCTCACGATGCAATGACGTCGGTATTGAGAAGCTGGGTATCGCGTCAAATTCAGGGGACCCCGCCGAGGACATTTCGAGAAACGACGGGGAAAGGCCTGCTCTTGACGAGCCCGCAATACAATCGCGAAGTGCCAGTCTTTCATTTGCCGGACACTATTGGGCTAGCGCCTTCGGCACAGAAGTCACGACCCATCGAGATGGGGACTGCCAGAACCTACATTGCCGCGTCGTCGCTGGTCAACGATTCGCTGAGAACATCCTCGGCGACGTAGATCGGTAGCGGTGGCTCGCAAGTCATGGCGATCGCGATCGCGTCAGAGGGTCGAGAATCGACTTCCGTCAATTCGCCGTTGAGTCGGATTCGCAACTTGGCATAATAGGTGTGTTTGCGAAGATCACAAATGACAACACTATCCAATTCGCCACCCATCTCTTCGACCACGTTGACCAGCAAATCGTGAGTCAGCGGGCGAGGAGTTGGTACGCGTTTGACATGGCGATCGATGCTGGTGGCCTCGAAAATTCCGATCAGAATCGGAAACTGGCGCTCTCCATCTACTTCACGAAGATAAATCACCTGCTGGTCATTTATCTCGCTGATGATGATGCGAGAGAGCTGCATTTGAACCGGCATTAGCACATGTCCTTCGAAAAGAAAAGGCGCCCCCTTCCATGAGAACGTGCACTCAGCGACACGTGTGGACGTCGATTCATTATACGCAGCCTGCACCTCGAATGCGAGTTCCACTAGGCGGTCGCTTTGCGAAAACGCTTCAGGGCGTCTTCCGCCGCGTCCAACTGCTGTTTCAGTTGAGTTAACGAATCTCGTTCACGCTGAACGACGTCAGCCGGTGCTCGTCTGACAAAATTCTCGTTGGACAGCTTCTTTTCTTTGGCCACAATCATCTTCGCCAACTCGGCCTTTTGTTTTTCTTGACGTTGAATTTCCGCATCGATATCCAAAAATCCTTTGAGATTGACGATGATCTCCATCGCTGGCAGACTGACAGTCGCGGTTAACGCGTCAGTGGTGATATCCGGTCCCATCCCCATTACCGTCGAGTTGGCCATCCCCTCGAAATAGGGCTCCATCTTGTTTAGTAATTCGGCGGTTTCCGCGTCGGTGCGAACCCAAAACTCGACTTCCGCTTTGGGTGGAATATTCTGTCGGCTACGCAGTTCTCGGAGCGCCCCTAAAGCCGATTGAAATACGGCGAATTGGCTCTCGATCTCGGGAGCCTGGAACTCGTTTGAGAATTTGGGCCAGTCTGCTGTCATGATACTGTCCGTCGCTTCCACAGCTTGCAAGCCTCGCTGTGGCGCCGCCTGATTCAGTAGCTGCCAGATTTCCTCGGTGATGAATGGCATGATCGGGTGCAACAGTCGCAATAACGTATCCAAGGCAGTTGCTAGCACAAGTTGTGCTTGACGTTTTTCACTGTCGTCGTTCAGCCGGCCCTTAGCAATTTCGATGTAAAAACTACAGAACTCGTCCCATGCGAAACTGTAAAGAGCGCGGGCGGCATCCGAGTATCGGAATTGTTGGAGCGACTCAGTGACCTCCACTGTAACGGTGGCCAGGCGGCTGAGGATCCATCGGTCCTCGAGCGGCAGAGAAGACGTATCGATATCGCCGACTTGGAATCCCTCTAAGTTCATGATCGAAAATCGGGCCGCGTTCCAGAGCTTGTTGCCGAAGTTCCGCGCCTGCTCGAATCGTTCGGTGACGACCGCCGCCCGTGGTAACGCTAGATCCGCATCGCTGGTGGCCCATTGCGTAGAAAACGGCTGCTTGCATTTCGGGCAATCGATGCGATGTAACGTGCGGTTTTTCTTTGACTGCGGAATGCGAGCTTCACAATTCGGGCATTCGAACTCGACTGGCATCCGCACGTCTTGCGTTTCCGTCGTTAGGTGCGTCATGGCGTAGCGCAGCGCGTCGGGACCAAATTTTTCGATCACATCCAACGGGTCGATGCCATTCCCTTTGGACTTGGACATGGTCTCGCCGTCGCCGTCGAGAATCTTCGGGTGAATAAAGACATCACGGAACGGCACTTCACCCCGATTGTGTAGGCCCATCAACACCATACGGGCTACCCATAAAGTGAGAATGTCTCGACTGGTGATCAATGTAGAGGTGGGATAGAAGTAATCCAACTCGTCGGTCTCAGTAGGCCAGCCCATCGTAGAATGTGTCCAGAGTGCCGAACTAAACCACGTGTCGAGGACATCCGGTTCCCGCACAAACCCCTGCTCCTCGAGCCATTCAGTGGGCCCATCTTCATCTCGCACGCAAACGTGAACAATCGTTACCGGCAATTTCTCCTTCGCCTCGGCAGTTCCATCGGCGTGCACTCGGGGATCTTCGCTTTGCGCGGCCATCGTTCCGGCCGCGAACGACGCGTGCTTGCCGATCTGCTCAACTGCGGCGTCCGCTTCGGTCGCGTCGTAGAAGTCCTTCGACCAAACTGGTATCTGATGGCCCCACCACAACTGGCGACTGACGGGCCAATCTCGTTTTTCGGCCAACCAATCGTGATAAGTTCGTTCGTATCGTTGGGGAGTGATGCGGACTCGACCGTCCGATACGGCGTCCATCGCCGTTTGCGCCAACTCCGACATGCGAACGAACCACTGATTCGCGAGCAGTGGTTCAATGGCCGTCTTGCTGCGGTCCGAGTGAGGCAGTTCAATTTCATGCGGAACGATCTGGTCGACCAATCCCAAGTTCTCCATGTCGGCTACGACCTGCTTTCGACATTTGGCAACCGACAACCCTTGGTAGCTGCCGGCGTTCTCGTTCATTGTTCCGTCAGGATTGAGGATAGTGATTTTTTCAAGCGAATTTCGCTCGCCGACCATATAGTCATTTGGGTCGTGGGCCGGAGTAATTTTCACACAACCGCTGCCCATTTCAGGTTTGGCCCATTCGTCGGCAATCAACGAAATGACTCGGTCAACCAGTGGAAGTCGCAACTGGCGGCCGTCGAGGGCCATGTCGCGAAGCAACTCCAGTTGACTCAGCATCTCACGGCGGCGTTCGCGGATCTCATCGAGCTGCTGTTCCAATTCTGGCTTGTCTTTTGCTGTCGACCGCTCGATCCTGCGTTGTAACTCATCTTCCGCCTTGTCCAACGCGCGACTCGGATTGGGGTGGACCGCGACCGCTGTATCACCAAGCATCGTTTCGGGACGGGTCGTGGCAATGATGACGTGGGTGGGTTCCCCTGGTTGAGGATCGATCACTTCATACTTCAAGTGCCACAGGTTACCGTCGACCTTCTCGGTGAAAACCTCGTCATCGCTGACGGCTGTCTGAAGATACGTATCCCAATTCACCAACCGCTTGCCCCGGTAGATCTTCTCCTCCTGGAACAGGCTGAAGAAAGTGTGTCGAACGGATAGAGTGCATTTTTCATCCAAGGTAAATCGAGTGCGGCGCCAGTCGCAGCTGCAGCCCATATGCTTCAGTTGGCCGACAATGCGAGTTTCGTATTGTTCCTTCCAGGCCCAAATGCGTTTAACCAATCCCTCACGCCCCAGGTCGTGACGCGTTTTCCCTTCCTCTTCACGCAGCCGTTTTTCGACAACGGCCTGTGTTGCGATTCCGGCGTGGTCGGTCCCCGGCATCCAGAGTGTGTTGTAACCCTGCATTCGATGCATGCGGATCTGAATGTCCTGCAGAGTGTTGTTGAGAGCGTGACCCAAATGCAGCGCACCCGTTACGTTGGGTGGTGGGATAACCATCGAGTAGGCAGGCCGTGCACTGTCGGTTTCAGCGTCAAATAGGCCAGTCGATTCCCAGAACTCATAGATCCGTGGGGCTGCCTCGGAATAGTCAAATCGGTTTGGCAGGTCCGCTATATTCGTCATGGATCCAATTCCAGATTTCGCTGAACGATGTTCAAGGCGAGGATGTTCAAGGCGAGGATGTTCAAGGCGAGGATGTTCAAG
>DUDC01000280.1 GCA_012959465.1 Planctomycetaceae bacterium | reverse complement strand
AAACACGTGTCGCCCCAGGAGTAGGGAGACTGTTGGTGAACGAGGTTGAGTGTTGGATGCCACAGCATGCGACCACTGGGGTGTTGCCATCGCCAATCGGTGGTGTCCGTCGACAACTTTGTTGTCCGACACCGCCTCGCCAGGAGAAACCTACTTTGAGGCCGGGGCCGATCGATGCCAAGCGTTGTTGCCATCGATTTCGCAGACCTCGATCCGCGTGAAGGTACTTTCCGTGTCGCTGAAATTCCCTCGGTTCATTGCGATACCAACGAGGCAGACTTCCGATTCCGATTTCGCTGGTGAAATGCGGTTGAATGCCGTGGTCGGCGTTTGCCGGCAGGATGTTAACGCCTGGAAACGAATCTTGCATTAAGTTCGTCAGTCGTGGATCGCATTCGAACCAAGGCACTGCAACGTCGCGTTGCGTGTTCCACCGGCTTCGTGCTTGTATTGCTGAACCGTGTTCGCGGCCCGAATTACCGTGTTTCACCAGAGCCGAGCAACGAAAATGACAAATGACCATTGATAGATAACTAATGACAAATAGAATCCAGGGTCGTGTTGGCTACACCCACGCGAGAGCCGCTGGCTGACTACTTCCGTTGTTTGTTCGCTCGGCCTTGCGTCCATAATCTCAGACCCTCCAATTTGGCTTTGCCACGTGCGAAATAGGGTTCGCCCAGCGAGCTGAGGTGCTGTTGGAACGCCTTGGCTCGCCGGCGTTCCAGGTCGGCCGAAGGCGGGCCGACCCAGCCGATCGTCACGAGTTTTTCGTGGATCTTGCTGGCGATCAACTGGTGACCGTAAACGGTCGGGTGGACATGGTCCACCATCAGACGGTCTCCGGGTAACTGTCCCTGTTCAGCTGCCTCGATGACAGTGCGAAGATCAAGGTACGGAACAGACTCGAGTGCCAGGAGTTCTTCCGCCAGTTCGTACATCGGATCCAACATCCGCAGCGGGCAGATGTCCTGATTCCGTGCCTCTAGGAAACACGTCGCCGCCTCGGCATGACGACCGAGTGTCTGGTACGCCTTTGCCAGACGAAACTGGGCCCCAGCATGGCGAGGATCGATTGCGACGGCTGCTCGAATCGATTTTAACTGCTCGCCTGGCGAACGTCCTTCCTCCATCGATGCTTGCCAGTGAGAATCGAAGGACCGCGCTTCTTCTGGTGTAAGATCAGTTGATGATTCTGATTTGAACGGCGGACAATCGACCAGATTGGCAACCGGCAGCAGGAACAAAATGGGAATTGATGCTTGTTTCGCATGAGCAGCCAGCGATCGAAGGTTCCAGCCGTAGTGACGCTGAACATTACTCTGCCATACGTCGTCGCGGTGATATACTGCCAGACCACCTCGATAGTCCAATAGCGCGTCCACTTCGCCCGGTAAGCACTCCGCAGGACCGGCCTCGTCGTCTCCGAACCACTGTTCGGCAAGCTGAAACGCCCGCACATGACGGAGTATTCTCCGCAACCGTACGCGGACGGGGGATACATTGCGGAGCTTTTCGTACGTCCTCGCCTCGAGAAATTCGTTGTGCCCACTACAGACAATGATCAAATCGGGCTCGTATTCCAGGACCTCTTCCATCATCGGGATCAGTCGGTAGCTGGCGTACGAAATCCCGCCGCAATTGACCACCCGATAGTCCCGGCGTTCGTCTCCTGCCTGCAGGCTGAGTTCAAGCCAGGCGGTGAGTGACGTTTCACTGCCATACGGGCGGCCCTGGACGGTTGAGCCACCGAGACAGAAGATGCGAAATTCCCCTTTCGGCTTTGCCCGTGGAAACGACTGGAAGCAAAAGAACTCGGGTGTCTTTAACGGGTTGGTGACCATCACGCCGGAATTACCGGGCGCCGCGACGAAAAGGGGTTCCAGGTGATCGAAGCCAATAAACGGGTCGCGAGGTGCACTCGGTTGCCAGCCGGCCATTCGCAAGACGATTTCCGTGCAGATGAGAGGCGAAAGGCCCAGAAGCACGGCGAGAAGACGTCGTGTCACGCGTCGCCGCCGACTCGGTTTGGAGGTATCCGTCGGGGAACGGTCTTCCGCCGTGGGCGATCGGTCGGTTGAGGCGAGTTGATCCCGGCGATTGGACTCCACATTCATACCAATTTCGACTCAATTAACATCAACGGATAGTGTTGGAGTATGGTGTGATAGCACAACATATTGTGTTTTGGAAAAAAACAATATCAATATGGCCGATTTACTTGCCAAGTTCGGTGTGACTGTTAGATTGCACACCGTCAGACACGCATCCCCAAGTGAAGCTGACCGGAGAACGACACTCGACGCGTTTTGTCACGCCAGGGAAATCACGAGGACCGTTCAAAAACGATAGGGAAGTCGCCCCGGCGCTGTGCCGACAGGTAACTCGAATTCAGTGTGGGTTTTGCTGGTATCCTCATGGAGGGCTGGCGTGCGTCAAGAGCTTCCTTGGGGGTTCCTTGACCGGGAGTTGCGAACAACAAGGACGTTGGTTCCACTCTCTCCACCGCTTAGAAGCGGATTCTTGCTGCCTTGAGACCTTCTGCTAGAGCGAATAAGGTCCACCCCCATGGCTTATCAGGGAAGAAAATGGGAGTGTTTTGATGCAGGGGAAAACAAAGATTGGCATCACTGTGGATTATCGATCCGCGCGCAAGGATGCACCAGCCTACGCTTTTTTAGCAGCCGGCTATTTTGACGCGATTCAACAAGTGGGTGGGATCCCCATCTTGATCCCACCGTACGAGAGCGATGAAGACCTGGACATTCTCTTGGGAATGGTCCACGGCGTGTTATTGGTCGGCGGTCATGACCTCGACCCACGGCGTGACGGGTTCATGTTGCACCCGTCCGTCCGTTTATTGGAAAAACGTCGCGAGGATTTTGATCGACGCATGGCCAAGCGAATTGTCGCGCAACGCAAGCCGGTCTTTGGGATCGGAGTCGGCATGCAGCTACTGAACGTGGCTGCCGGCGGCAACCTGTTCCTCCATCTACCGGAGGACTGCCCGGACGCTCTGCCGCACCGCGATGCTCAAGACCCAGCTCATCGACACAGTCTCGACGTTGCCCCGGCAAGTTTGATGGAACAAGTCTATGGCGACGGCGAAATCCGCGTGAATAGCTTTCCCCATATGGCTGTGGATGAAGTCGGCGAGGGATTTCGAGTGACTGCACGGTGTCCAGACGGCATCGTCGAGGCGATTGAGAGCGTTGATGATGATTGGTTCGCCTTAGGAACGCAATTCCATCCGGAATCAGAGACGGCTTCCGCCCTTGATATCCGTATTTTTGAGGAATTCGTGTGTGGGATTAGCACGCGGGTTGCGGAGCTGCGGATGGTTGCCTGAAAAGGCCATATTACCTCGAGGCTCAGGTGGACGTTGTGAAACAACCGCCTTTGCCCTTCGAATTACATCGTCCGTTTTGGACGATAACGAATGACGATTGGGGGCGGCATGGATGTCGCCGACAGGAGTCGGGCATGGATGCTCGCGGTCCGCTGGACCGCATTAGAACAGGGACCGTTCTCGAAGGCCGGATGGTAGCGAACCAGCGCCATCCGGCTTTCTCATTATGGGATCCACCGCGAGACAGCGTTTGCGCAGACGTGGGAAGAATCAGGCTCCCTGAACGACCAGTCCGGCGTTTTCTCGATCCAACTCGCCTCCCAAGATTCGGCTCTCCTGCCACTGGACGCCCAACATTAAGCAGTTGATACCGGAACCGATTCCCAAAAGGCTGACCGATTGGTCCGAGGAAATGAACCCTTCGGACGCAGCAGCCGCCAGGGTCAACGGCAGGGCCACAGCCCCCGTGTTTCCAAGCCAGGGGAACGTGGCAAAGTCGTTGGCTGTGTTCAGTCCCAGTGATTCCAGCATCAGTTTTCGATGCGCCGAACCGACTTGATGGCAAATGGTGCGGTCGATATCGCGGTGCGTCCAACCGGTCTCAATGGAGAACTCAGCGAACGTTGCAACGCCCGTCTCGACGCCCTGCCGCATGAGTTCCTCGGAATCCGTTTTCATCAGCGGTTGCATGTCGCTGCCGGCCGTTTCGTCCCGCCCGCTTTGGCACAGCTCGTGATGGGCCGTGTCCGCCCGCACGGCTGCCGCGACAAGCCGATTCTGCGTCTTGCTGATTCGGCGGTGCGTGAGCAGGATGCCGGCGCTACCCGATCCGATCGTCAGCGAGGCGACTGCCGACTTGATGCTATTTCGCGTCAGAGTTTGGTCGTTATTCAATTGACGAATCGTGTTCTCGACCAGCTGCCGACCGCTCTCCGTGCCGACCACCAATCCCGCCTCTATCTGTCCTAGTTCGATCATGTTGGCAACTTGTAGTATGCCATTGAGTAGACCGAGACACGCGTTGGAGACGTCATAGATGACACAGGAGGAGGGGAGTTGCAGGCCGCAGTGGACACCACTTGCCGTGGCCGGTTCTAGGAAATCTCGACAGACCGAACAATGTAGCAGTGCCTTGACACGTTCCGCTGGAAAGTCGGCGGCGGCCAAAGCGCGGCGGCCGCTGACAATACTCGTTTGGCTCGGCATCACGCCCGTCGCCCAAAACCGTCGTTCTCGGATTCCAGTCATCAACTCCAACCGGCCTTCCGGAAGCCGCAGGCGTTTATAGAGTGGAGCCAATTGCGCCTCAATCGTCTCGGAGGTGACGATTTCATCGGGAAGAACGTATCCGATCGACTCGAGACAAACGTTGTGGTACTGCATGAGAACCCGACAAGGACATGGGCATGGCGCGGAAATCTAAGTCATTCAACATAATGCTCGCATCACGAACGGTAAAGTCACTCCGCCAGCGAAGTCGACATTGCTCGTGAATCTGGGCCGTTTCGCCCCGTTTTGCTCCTCGTCGAATCGACTGGAATCGGCTAAGATGAGCTGATTAATCAATGAGGTGGCCTGGCATGACGCAGTTTTACACGTGGCCGACAGGCAAACAAAACCTCCACAACGATACTAGTGACTGAGATTTGATTAGTAACTCGCGTCGCTGGAACAAGTTACGCCATTCTTAAATCCGTCCCAAAGTGACGGCATCTACCCCACCAGGAGCTATCCGTGCCCACCGAGTTGCCGGTGATTGAACGCCCCGAATTGTCGCAAGTTAAGGGCACCTACGCATTTGTCAGTTTGGGCTGCCCTAAAAACCTCGTCGACTCCGAGCGAATGTTGGGTTTGCTCCAACTTGACGGCTATCGATTGGTCGCGGAACCGGCAGGGGCTGATTTCGTTGTCGTCAACACGTGCGGTTTCATTGAAAACGCGCGGGAAGAGTCATTTGCGTCCATTGACGCGATGTTGGACCTTAAACGATCGGGGCAGACGCGTGGCGTCATCGTGACTGGTTGCTTGGCGGAGCGGCAGAAGGAACAGTTGTTGGATGATCGACCGGAAATCGACTCATTGGTTGGCGTTTTTAGCCGCGACGAAATAACACTAGTCGCCGATAGGCTGTTGGGAAATCAACAAGAACAGCGCACCGTGTTTCAGCCTGCACCACTGCGCGCGTTGTCGGACCAGGATCGTTATCGAATAACTCCACGGCATTTCGCCTACCTCAAGATCTCTGAAGGTTGCGACCGTCTTTGCACATTTTGTGCGATTCCTAAGATGCGTGGCAAGCACGCATCTAAGACGATCGAAGATGTGCTGACCGAAGCAGGTCAACTTGCCGCCAGTGGTGCCAGGGAGTTGATCATCGTCGCTCAGGACACGACCTATTATGGGATCGACCTGTACGGTAAGCCTCGCTTGAAGGAACTTCTCGAACAGCTTGAGGAGATTGATGGTATCGAGTGGATTCGGCTGATGTATTTTTATCCGATGTACATTGACGACGCGTTGATTCAGGTGCTCGCTCGCAGCAAGAAGATCCTTCCGTACATCGACATACCGTTGCAGCACGCTGATGACGCCATGCTGCGTCGGATGGCTCGCCGTGTTACTCATAGCGAAACGGAAGATCTTTTGTCACGTCTTCGCGCTGGCATCCCAGGCTTGGCCTTGCGAACGACAATGATCACTGGTTTTCCCGGAGAAACTGATGAACAGTTTGAATTCATGCAGGAGTTTGTCCGCAATCAACGATTTGAGAGGCTAGGTGTCTTTACGTACTCGTTGGAAACGGATACGCCAGCGGCCAAACTACTTGACCACGTCGATGAGCAAGTGATGCTGGATCGTCAATCGTCTTTAATGCGGCTACAGCAGGAGCATGCATTTGCGTTTGCTGAGTCGCAAATCGGAACGACAATGGACGTTTTGATCGATCAATCGGTTGAGGGAGAGCAAAACGTCTGGCTCGGCCGCAGTTTCGCCGACGCCCCCGATGTCGATGCTCGAGTCTTTGTCACCGGTGCAGATCAGCAAATCATAGCCGGTCAGTTCGTCTCGTGCGAGATCGTTGCTAGTCAAGGCTACGATCTCATCGCATTCGCCGTCGCGAATGGTCGCTAGTCGGATGGAACGAGGAATAAGCAACTCAGGAACTAGCAACACATGAACGAGTCTTCGCCTGTCTCCACAAATATCTACAACGTTCCCAACGCATTGACTCTTGTCCGATTGATGTTGGCGATGGTCGTTTGCGTTCTCATTCACCAAGTCGCATTCTTGCCTGCATTCATCGTGTTCGTGTTCGCTGCCTCCACCGATTGGGTTGACGGCTATTGGGCGCGTCGGTTCAATCAAGTCACAAAATTGGGCCGGGTCCTCGATCCCTTCGTCGACAAGGTGATCATTTGCAGTGTCTTCATCTATCTCTCGGCAACTCCCGAAGCCGGTATTCCGCCCTGGGCGACGGTGATCGTGATTGGTCGCGAACTGTTGGTGACGGCCCTGCGTGGCGCAGTCGAAGGGGCCGGTGGTGATTTTTCGGCGACGATGTCCGCAAAATGGAAAATGGTGGCTCAGTGCATTGCTGCCGGGGCGAGTCTCTTGACCTTGTACCAGGCACAGAGCGTTTTGTGGATTGTCACGTTGCGGGACATTTTCCTGGCTATCGCCATACTCTTGACCTTGCAGTCAGCCGTTGGTTATGTCGTCACCGCGTTTCGCTTCCTCGGGATCGGAGAAGAATCCAAGCAAATCGCGAAAAGTGGAGACGTCGACCAGGCAGACGAACCAGGAGCTTCAAAGGAATGATGGACCAGGTGCCGAACATGCTACTGGTCTTGATATTTGGCATCGTCGTGACCGTTGGGATCAACGGGTGGTTTTCTGCGATTGGCTGTCTGCGTTCTGGCGGCCCACTGCTTGCCGCTGAACTCTCTACACCTCCACCTCTCGGTCTGTTCGATTTGCTCGGATTTTTCTTGTTGCAGATGCTCGGCGATTTGTGGGCCGGCTGGAGTGCCGGAATTGATGTATCGTCGCCGAATGACGCTTCCGCGACGCAGCAGTTGAGCATGTTGTACCACCTGAACTTCGTTCGCTTGGGTTTGTTCGCAGTCGGAACTCTTTGGCTCTGGGGGCGATACCGGTCGCTGTTACCTGCTTTTTCGTCTCACCGGTTCGGGTCCGATCTGCTACTTGGCTGCCGAGCTTTTTGTATGATCGCACCGATTGTCTATACCCTACAAGTCGTCCTGTCGCTCATTTGGAAGCCGTCGCAACACCCCATTATCGCGTTGTTGCAAGATGCGGACAATCGCGCACAGACATTGGCCGTGTGTGGTATCGCTGCGGTCATTGCTGCGCCTTTGTTTGAGGAATTGATTTTTCGTCGTTTCCTCTACGGTTGGTTGTGCCGCGTCGCCACCGTCGGCTCTGACGAGCCCGTCCAGATCTTCGTAGGTGGGGTGTGGCCCGGCGGCGTTACCGCGGAGCCAGAATTGTTCGAGGAGGTTGAGAACGAGCGCATTCGACACGATGCTGAGAAAAGCAGTGACGATGCGTCCAACCCGTATCGACCAACCGCCAGGACAACGGATCCTGGGACAACCGAATCAAAGGTGACGGAACTGGAGACGCCGGAACCGGAGACGAAGCCCGCAACACGAGGTCTTCCCTGGTGGCCCTTGTGGGTTAGCAGTGGGCTCTTTGCCCTGATGCACGCCGGTAACGGACCCGACCCAATCCCACTTTTTGTCTTTGCCATCTGGTTGGCGTACATCTATCGACAAACCGGACGGCTGACACCCTGCATCGTGATCCACCTGCTGCTGAATTTGATCAGTTTTCTTCTTTTGTCGCTGTCGACCGCCGCGTGAACTTTAGCCCATACCTCCGACCCTCGTTTTTCGTGCCTTCAGCGTGGGGTCCTTAGCCAAGGGCAACGTCACCATCCGTCCCGTCTCGGCGGCTTTGTAGATCGCGAGGATGATCTCAGTGCTGCGGCGTCCTTCGCGGCCATCGATCATGGGTTTCCTCTTTCCTTTGATTGCCGCGAGGAAATCTTTGAACAACAACATATGTCCGTGGTGGCCGATGGCCGACGGGTCTGAGGCCCCACCGCCCGTTTCGGTCTTCCCAGCCATTCGTGCTCGTAAGCTCTCGTCGGCTTTGGTCGACTTGGCAAAGTCCCACGTCCTAATATCCTCTTCTTCCAAGACGGCTGAGCCGGCCGATCCGTGAACTTCGATGCGTTTGAGTGCACCGGGATAGGCGGCGGTCGTCGCTTCGATGACTCCCAATGCGCCGTTCTCAAACCGCACCGTCGCCATGGCCACATCTTCAACTTCGATGTTCTTGTGGGCCAGCATGGCAATCTGTGCGTTGATCTCGGCGACCGGACCCATCAGCCAGGTCAGCAAGTCCACGCTGTGAATCGCCTGGTTCATCAGCGCCCCGCCGCCGTCTAACTTCCATGTGCCTCGCCAGGCTCCGCTGTCGTAGTACGCCTGCGAACGGTACCACTTCACGTAGGCATCACCGACCGTCAATCGCCCGAATCGCCCCTTTTCAATCGCCTTTTTCATCAGCCGGGTCGATTCATGGAAACGCGATGGAAAAATCGTGGCGAGTTGGACGCGATTTGCATCGCACGCTTCAATAATGGCATCACACCGTTTGAGAGTGATCTCCAGTGGTTTTTCCACGATAACGTGTTTGCCAGCACGGGCAGCTGCGACCGCTGGCTCCATGTGCGCCCCGCTCGGCGTGCAGATCGTCACGACATCCAGATCATCTCGGGCCAGCATTTCGTCCAAATCACCGTAGGTGTCGACACCGAATTCTTTGCCATATCGATCGGCCGCGGACGTGAAGTTGTCGAATCCGGCAACTAGTTTGGCCCCTCGGATATCAGCAATCGCGCGAGCGTGAAAACCTGCGATCATTCCGCAGCCAACGACACCAAATCCCACCGGCATAGATCATTCCTCTCTCAGCTGGTCACTAATCACTGCGTTTATCTCATTAAACGCCAACGTTGGCGGCCATTATACGGGTTCTCATTGATGACGAAAGCACGTGGAATACTCAGCGAAACTGGCCTTTCCGTGCTCTCGATCGGTTGCTAAGATCATCCCCCCAATAGGGGTGAATTCCCGTCTCGCTTTTCCGGCTGCGCGTGGCTGTTCGAGCACGGAAATATGAAAAGGGCTACTTGATGCGTTGGATTTGGATGAGTGGGCTGGTACTTGTGTTCCTCATTCCAGCTTGCGCTCGCTTCTCGCTCTACCAGGGCGCTAGCTCCGATTCCAATCCTCACGAGTTGTCCCGGGGTCAACTCGTGTTTCACAGCGATTTCCGGCTCCCCCAGCGGCACCGTTTGATCGAAGAGCTGGAATCGCAGCGGCAACAACTTGCCAATCTGTTAAAGCTACCGGTCTCCGACGAACCAATTCATGTTTTCCTTTTTGAAAATGCGGGCCGTTATCGTGAATTCACGTCGGGGAAATTTCCACAGTTGCCTGAGCGGCGTGCGTTTTTCGTCAAGAGTGATACCCAATTGGCCGTGTTTGCATTTTGGGGAAACCGGATCGCTGAAGACCTGCGTCATGAAGTAACCCATGGCTACGTTCATGCCGTCGTTCCCGAGATTCCGCTGTGGCTTGATGAGGGCATTGCCGAATACATGGAAGTGCCTCGTGGCAGACAGGGATTTCACAGACGACACACGCAATCGCTCTTCGATCACTGGAGGAAACACAATTGGAGGCCCGATCTGCGACGGCTAGAGCAGCTCGCGACCCTCGACCAAATGTCGATCATGGACTATGCCGAATCCTGGCTGTGGGTCCACTTCATGTTGCAGACGAAACAGTTTCGAGGTGATCTCCTTCAGAATTATCTTGCCCGCCTGCGCGTGACCGGACTAGCTCCCCCACTGTCCCACGAACTCTTCCTGGCGGATCCTGTCCATGAAGACGCCATCATGAGTCACCTCGCGTTTCTGGTCGAACAGCACAATCTCCCGTCGGACACCGAGTTCTTTGAGCCGCAGTAGTCGGCAAACATGCGCGAGCACACGCCTCTTCGAAGTTGAGAACACACTGTCACGTCGACAGCAGTGACTTGACCATCTCGTTGCCCATATCGACCGACTGAAAGCCCAGCTTTTTCAACAGCTCGGCGGCGATTGGATCCTCTGCGTCGGAGTGCACTTCGACCACCGTCACACCCTGAGCCTGGAGTTGACGTAGGGATTCACCGAGCAGGAACGTCGCCAATCCCCGGCGTCGAAAGTCGGGGTGGATTTCGATATTGATGATCCCATTCGCATGTAGACCCCAGCTGCTGGCGATCGGCTCCATTTCCCAAAATAGTACGCGGCCGAGCGATTTATCTTTACTGCGTTGGCGGATGTCGAATCGAGTCAAATCGTGGGCGACGTACATACACGCTTGCCACCATCCCTTCAGAGGTGGGTCGATTTGGGCCTCGACGTGGAATTCTCGCCGTACTTGCATCAGCTTGCGGTCGACTGGTGGTCGGAAGCTAGCCATTTGCCGCTGCCACACCGTCCACTCTCTCCGCCGTTCGTAACCGCACGATGTGAAGAGCTTCCCTAATGCACCATCGGAGTTAAGCACGCCGGATACCGAGCTGCCGCCATTCAATCCCAAATAGTACGGGCAGAGTTCTCCGACGCCGAGGGCTGTGCATTCGCGTACTCCCCGCTCGCGCAAGTACTGCTCGGCCCGATCGACAAGGTCGGACGCCAACGAGTTCGAGTCGGTCGTCGGTAGTGTCATCACCATCGAAAGGACGCCCCGTTCACTACGCTTACCGCCTTCGATCTCAGGACCAAACCCTGCGTGGGCGAAACCGATCGGCCGGTCATCATCCTCCGCAACAATCAGGCCTTCACGATCAAAGTACGGTTTGGAGAGCACGTACCGGTCGAGCAACATTGGGGAAAGTGAAGAAACGAGTCCCCGGCGAGGCGGCTGGCTGCGCCATATCTCGCACAATGCCGGTGGATCGGTATTTCGGAACGATCGAAAGTGAATCATTCGTTCGGCAGGGCGATCAGAACGTCGCCATTTTCAACTTTTGTGGGAAACGAGGTGTGTTTCAAGGTTGCAATGCTGGTGTGTTGTCCATCATGAACATCGTACTGCCAACCATGCCAGGGACAAGTCACGATGCAGCCTTCTAGTTTTCCTTGACCGAGCGGCCCACCTTGGTGCGGGCATATACCGTCCAGGGCGTAGACTTGGTCATCGACACGAAAAATCGCGATGATTCGTCCCTCGACAACAAACTCAACTGGCGAGTCCGTTGGACACTCCGAAAAGCTGCCCACACGCGTCCATCTCGTTGATTCGTCAGGCATGAGGTCCTCGAGAATACAAATCGTCGGCCTGTCGATCGTGATATTTTGAGCGTCATCAAGCATCGTCTAGGGAAAGATACTATTCTGTCCAAGATCTGTCTAATGGACTAGCCCACTGCGGTGTCGCAAATCGCAGTTCAGTTCGAAGATGGCTGATGCGAAATTAGCATGGCGCTCATGGACGAGCTTTCCGGATCTGGTGATGATGGCCGGGGAATTCGATGAAACTAAAATGGAAAAATCGACAACTCTATCTTCGCAACTCGCGAACTCGCATTCCGTTTCGATACGGTTCTGCATGCATGACGGTGTCGCCCCAGGCAATACTGGATGTGGAAATCGAGGTTGATGGAGTTGTGGTGCACGGTTTTTCGGGCGATTGTCTGCCGCCGAGTTGGTTCGACAAGGATCCGTCCAAGGACTTTCGCCAGCAAGTGGACGAGATGCTGGCTGCCTGTTGTCAAGCCTGCGACGAGTTTCGCGACACGTTTTCTACGTCCGAGAGGTTCTTTCCTGGTTGGTTGCACGTTTACCATCATCAGCAGGAACGCGGCAGTAGTCAGCAGTGGCCCGCATTGCTTACCAGTTTCGGTGTGAGCATGGTCGAACGTGCTGTGATGGATGCGATTTGCCGTGCGAAAAGAATGCCGTTTGGTGATGCAGTGCGGGAAAACCTGTTTGGTATTGATGCTGGCCTGGTCCACCAATGCCTCTCATCGCATTCGCCCGGTGACTGGCTCCCTCGAGAGTCTCGCACTTCGCTTTATGCGCGTCACACGGTGGGGTTAGGAGATCCACTTACCGATGATGAAGTGGAGGCCGACGTTGCGGTCGACGGCTTCCCTCGTTCTTTGCAAGCGTACGTATCTCGTCACGGGCAACAGTATTTCAAGATCAAGGTGTCGAATCGACTGCAGCACGACATCGAACGTCTGACACGAATTGCCGAGATCGTCCAGACGTATCGAGGCGATAAATACCACGTTACTTTGGACGGCAATGAACAATACAAAACGATCGGCGATTTGATCCAGTTGATCGAAAAAATAGCTTCAAGCGAGAAGTTAGCGACGTTTTGGAAAAACACGTTGCTGATCGAGCAACCACTGGCCCGCGCAGTCGCATTGGACGAGAGTCTGGCGGCCGATCTCCATCAACTTCCCGGACAAAAGCCAGTCATCATTGACGAATCCGACGGGACACTCGACTCGTTTACGCGGGCCGTCCAATGCGGC
>DUDC01000279.1 GCA_012959465.1 Planctomycetaceae bacterium | reverse complement strand
CGGCGCAACCTGTTCTTTCGGTTGCTCGTGATCGCCTCGGTGGAAGACAAAGGTGACCGGTTGACGATCGGGTTGCTCGGAAAGTATGCGAAGAAAATGCTCCTTGGGAATCGTGTCACGAATCGATGTTGCCTCGTCGGCAATTTTCTGTAGTTCGTCGCGGATGCGATATTTTCGAATCTCGGTTGCGGCAGTTGCGTAGACGGCCAGCTCGACAGCAGCCTCCGGGTCAAACTTATTCAGCGTTTCGGCCGTGACTCCGACCGATGGATGCGCGATAACGAGCTGGCGTTGGGCTTCGCTGCGTTTGTCCAACACCGTGGCGTAGGCCGCTTGCACTTCTGTTCGAACCCCCTTGTCCATCGATTGCAGCGCCGCCGCTTTTACTTTTTCTAGATAGGCTGCCAGTTTCTCCTCGCGTCGCTTGTCCAGGTCCGTCGCTCGGACGTCGCGCCGCCGGTCGTACAGGTAGAGGGACCCGGGCGTGATGTTGGCAATGTTGGCATGACCCTCCAGCAGCTTCTTCTGTTCGGGGGATCGGTCGGCCGCCTTTTTGTGAAAGGCATCGCGGAGAGGTTGTTGCAGCTCGTCGGCGACCATCAACAATTCATGTTCCAGGGTCTTGGAGATGTAAAAGTCGACTCGCCCCTGCCGTTTGGTGTCAACTTCCTTAGCTGTCGCCTCGATTTTCGTCCGCTCTTGCTTGTCTGCGTCGGTATACAGAGAGACGCGGCGATTGGAAGGAGTACGCCAGTTCTTCCAATCGAAGGCGGGCTCGAAGATCGCCCGCAGTTGGTAGTAGTCACGTTGCGGGATCGGATCATAACGATGGTCATGACACTGAGCACAGTGGATAGACATGCCCATCAACGACGTGCCGACGATTTGTATCGTGTCGGCGATCACTTGGTTACGCGCCAGCTCAACGTCAATTCCGCTGGAGGCCGTACCGTCGGAAGCCATCCGTAGAAAACCTGTAGCTGTCAACGATTCAATGATCTCGGGGCGCAAGGTGGTATCGGGCCAGCGGACCAGTTCATCCCCGGCTAGTTGTTCGGTGACAAAGTCGGAATACGATCTGTCCTGATTGAGGGCTCGAATTACGTAATCGCGATAACGGTAGGCGTGTTCCCGGACGCGGTCCTCGTCGGTGTATCCCTCCGAGTCGGCGAAGCCAGCAACGTCTAGCCAGTGCCTGCCCCAACGTTCACCGTACCGGGGAGATGCCAAAACGCGATCGACCACTCTAGCCCAAGCGTCTGGCCGAGTGTCCTGAAGAAAACGGTGGACGGTAGCGGGATGCGGTGGAATGCCAAGCATGTCCAGGTAGACACGGCGAATCAATGTGGCTCGTTCCGCCATGGCCGACAGTTCAAATGCGCTTTCGTTGCCTGGATTCTGCTCCGCCAATGATTCAAGCTCATGGAGGATAAATGCGTCAATCGGAGTTGACGTTTCAGATCGCGTGCTGGGTGGTTCAGGCCTCTGGACAGGCTGGAAGGCCCACCACTGCTTTTCCACGTCCGTGAAATACGATCCGTCGTTCAGTGATTCTGGTTCTTGATTGACGGTAGGCGCGTTCGCTTCGACCCAACGGCTGAGTGTTTCCACCTCCTTCGCTGACAGAGTCTTGTCATCATCGGGCGGCATCTCACCAATCGACACTCGTTGAATAAGAAGGCTCTTAGCGGGATTACCTGGCACAATGGCCGGTCCCGATTCACCGCCTTTGATGATCGACCGCCGCAGTCGAAGATCCAGACTTGCTTCGACCGTGCCTCGTTCACCGTGACACTGAAAACAGTGCGTCTTGAGGATGGGGCGGACGTCTGTCTCGTACATTATCTCATCAGAGAACCCGGTGTCACTAAGTGCAGTGACAATCAGCAAAGCTGGCAGGAGTCTCTGCATGATGGTGGGCTCGGATGGTGAGGTGGGAGGGAAGGAGTTTCATTATCTTCGCAATGGACGGTGGTTGCAACGTCGTTCGCGGGCCAGCGTAACCCGGCTGGTAAGCGAGGGGGGCTAATTTCGGCATGCTTCGCTTACTCAGCCGCCCAGGTACTGTTTCGAGATCTTCGCTGCTACCGTCCCGATGCCGTAGTAGCCGACGGAGATTCTCCCCACGTGCGTCAACAGATCGTACGCTTTCCAACGATTCCAATTGTAGTCGTCTTCCATCCACAAAATCAGTTTGGCATAGGCTTCGGCGATCGATCGTTCCATTGGGCAACCGGTGGCGACTGTCATGATCTCATTCGGTGACTCGATTCGAGGTGAAGGAATGGTCTTTCCCTTTACCAAGTCGACTCGAATGACGGTCTCTGACGCCATTTCCAATCCGGTTGCCGATAGTTCTCCGTGTCCCATCGCAGCGTGCGCGTCCCCCAGATACAGGTAGCCACCTGGAACCAGTACAGGAAGGTAGACGATGTTGCCGGGACACGTTTCGACCAAGTCCATGTTGCCGCCGTGCGGACCTGCCGGTTGTGTTGTGGGGACGCCCCACTCGGGCGCCGTGCCGATACAGCCGAGCATCGGTTCTAAGCGAATCTTGATGTCGTCGTTCCAATGCACCCAGTTGTCGACGATGGCGCAGGTGTGAGCTCCGTGCGGCACATCGGTTCCCAACCACTCCGACAATTGCTTCGGATTGCCAGTGTACGTGGCACATTGGCCGTCGCGGGAACGGATTTCACGAATGTGAACCGCCAACGAATCGCCCGGTTCCGCCCCGGTGATGAAGATCGGCCCCGCGACAGGGTTGCTGTACGGCATTTTCGCTTTGTCGCGGCGATCACCCTCTCCGCGGATCTGTCCCGACAGGGCATCTTCGGCCTCGACCAATAACGACTCGCCGGAAGCAATCGTCGCCCGCGGTTCAAGGTGACGGCTAAATTCGTAATTGAGAGGTGCGGCGGGGACACGTTGCATGAGTCGACCAGTTTCTGGGGTTGGTGTTGATTTCGCCCGAAACACTCTTCCGTGGTTTGACTCAATCGCACTTGGCCGGCGGTTGATTCGATTCACGGCAATCCTTGAATCGGTAGAGGCCGTCGACCGGCAACACAGTACCGGTGATGTAGTCTGCGTCGTCGCTGCATAGGAAGACGGCGGCCCGTCCTATGTCGTCCGGTCGCCCCAACCTACGCCAAGGAAGGGTTTCCCCGCCGTTTCGTATGATCTCTGCTCCAAATTTCTCTTCCTCACCTGGTGTGTCGATCCAGCCTGGTTCAATCACGTTGACGTTGATTCGATATGCGGACAATTCTACAGCCAATGTACGGGACATATGATTGAGCCCCGCTTTGGCCGCTCCATAGGCAACGCACCGCGCCAACGGCATTTCTGCTTGCACACTGGATATAAAGAGCAGCTTGCCGCGCCCCCCTCGGTCGACTATCGTCCGTGCGACCAGACGACTCATATTGAATCCACTGGTCAATGTCCCGGAAATGATCCGCTCGAAGTCGCCCTCGTCGTAGTCGAGGAAGTTGCATTGAGCGCTGTAGGCTGGGTTGCTGACCAGAATGTCGATATGGCCATGAAAGTCGATTGTCCGCCGACAGACTTCTTCGCATCCATCGTGCTCGAACACGTTCGCCTCAACCCCAGCGGCCTTCACGCCCATTGACCGCAACTCGTCTATTGTCTCCGCAAGGTCGGGACTGCCAGGTCGGTCGTTGACGACGACATCAGCACCAGCGCGGGCAAGTTCCAAGGCGCAGCCTTTGCCGATGCCGCGGGCACCACCGGTGACTAGCGATTTTTTACCTTGTAAGCGGGCCGATCCAGTTTGAGTCACTTTCCATAGACCTCGTCGAGTGTTTCGGAACAATCGCGGAGCATATTCATAATCGCCATGAAATCGCCACCATAGGCTACCAGTTGAGCGCCCAACTCGTGAAATTCTCGCACCCGAGCTGGCGTTCCGGCCGGGCATCCCCAAGCCTTACCATGTCGTTTGGCCGCGGCGGCAACGGCTGAGGTGGCACCGTCAATCGTCAAAAGGGTGTCACTGGTTCGTATCCGCAGCCCAAGGTCGCCTGGCCCGATAAAAAGGCCGTCGACACCGTCTACGGCGGCGATGCCATCGACATTCTCGACGGCCTCGAGTGTCTCGATTTGAACTACTAAAAACGTCTCTCGGTTGGCGTCTGCTGGGTAGGACTCTCCACCCTGCAAGATAAAGTCGCTGTCCAGCCCCGCCCCGTCCTGTCCGCGGTCACCTAACGGTGGGAACTTGACTGCATCAACCAGCATCTCTGCTTTTGCCACCGTGGAGACATGGGGGATCATTAGACCCGTCGCTCCATCCTCCAGGTATCGATAGAGTCGTGACTTGTCCAGTGTCGCCGGTCGAAGCATGCAGTCGATATCGGCTAGATGAAAGAACGCAAGCAAACTTTGAACTTCACGCTCCGACATCGCGCGATGTTCTAGGTCCAACCAAATCGCGTCGTAGCTGAAATGGGCCGCTTGGCGAACGAAGTTCGGTAGGAAGTTGCCCAGGCAGCAGAGTCTGGCAGGTTGAGAGCTGCGCCATTTCTGGAGCGTCTTGCTACGGCGCATGTTAGAGCTTTCAGTCGTTGTGGAATTGTACAGTGAAAGTTGAAATCGCAGAACCGTTCAGGTGATTGTCGCACATCGTATCATCTCGCACATGGAGCGTCACCCATATCGCAACCCGACGCGTAAGCGAGGGATCTAACCCGTTCCGAACTCAAGTTAGGCGAGTTCGAGTGGAAAAGAGGTGAGTCGTTCGATCCCGTCCCTTGTGACAACATAGTTTTGCTCTAATCGAATACCCGCCTGAAGGGCATCGTAATAGACGCCCGGCTCGGCGGTGAACACGTCGCCCTCCTCGAAGTGATCATCCCAATGTGGATTGAGGTGCGGAGTTTCGTGTGCGAACAGTCCAATGCCATGGCCCAAGTGGTGGCCGAACGCACCTGGGCGATGTTCGTCCAGCATCGCTTGCACGTCCTGGAATAATTCGCGGCACGATGTGCCGGGCCTAACTGTCCGTTCAACGAAGTCGAGCGCGGAAACAACTGCCTGCCAGGCGGCAAGTTGCACGTCTGATGGCCGCCCGTCCACCGCGAAGGTCCGGCAATTGTCGGCCCAATATCCGCGGTAGACCGGGCCCAGGTCGAGTATGTAGAGTTCGCCGGCGACCGCGAGTCGATCCCTTGGAGGCCCGCCAGGCGAGTTGCACTGATAGTCGGCACCCAGGGCCGTGAGTGGTTCGCCGGCAATCTCAACCGCCGCTGCGTGCAGGCTGTTGTAGACGTCCAGTTCGCTGATCCCAGGTTTGATGATTTCCCTTGCTTTCTTGTACATTGCCTCGGTACAGGCGACGGCGCGGCGAATCATCAACAATTCATCTTCATCCTTGCGTCGTCGTAGCGTCCAGATGGTCGGCTGAATATCGACAACTCGACTCAGGTCGGTAATGTTCAACATCACGAGGACGCCATTGCCCGCCAAAGACGCCTCAACGCCGACTCGCCCCAAAAAATCGCCGTGGAAATCACGCAGAGCATTACTGGCGGAAGACAATTGGTCCTGACGCAACGTTGAATGCCATTGGCCCTCATGTACCAACACTTCGTCCGCGGCGAAATGGTTGGGAATCGAGTTGGGTGCCACCAAGGTCGAATGGCCCGATGCATCGATTAAGAGTAGGGGTTGCAGCATCCAGTGCGGTCGAAAACCGGTAAAATATTGGACGTTTTCGTGACTGGAGAAGATGGCTGCCGTCAGGTCCTGTTTTGATAATTCAGCTGCCAAACGACCTTGCCGTTCTCGACACGCTTGCAAAGAGAGTTGAATTGGTTCCATCGGTTCTGCCGTCATTGAGTGACTTCTATGTGGCGTCGAGCATCGGCCGCGTTAAGCGTAGAGCAGCGGCAGTCTATTTACAATCTCCTCGACGCGACCACGCCCGGTTGCGTGACCGGGGCGCCTTATTTGACGGCTGGGCTCGCCGAGACTACAAACAACACACATTGGGCAGGCGTTGATGCGAGTGGTGCGGAATATGATTGCGTTTCGCTGTGCACCGAAGAATCGGCGTTACAATTAACGTTCGAAAGGTACCGAAAATGAGAACGCACTTGTGCTTGGCCAAATTCTTAATATTGACTGTTATCGGGATGGGTGCGCCATTGGGCGTTGCGGCAACGGCAGAGGTGCTCGACCAATCGTCACGGGACCGCTGCGTCAAAATTTTGGAAAGCGCACTTCGAGGCCCCGACTTTTGGCCGGCGATGCACGCCGCCGAGGCGTTGACCCAGGCAGGAAAGGCGGCCGATGTCCGTCGCTATCTGGCACCAAAACTTGCAAGCGAAACCGACGATCAGCACCGGTGTGGGTTAGCTCGCGAGCTAGTGCGGGCGGGCGACCGGCAGCAGGCGGTTGTCATGTTCAGTATTCTTCGCGGCGCAAACGCTCACGGGCATGTCCACGCCGCCGAGAGCCTCTACAAAGTGTTCGAACTTGGCGACGGGAGTGAACTTCGCGCAGCCTTTGAGCAGGAAGAGAATCGTAAACTACAACTAATGGCCGCCGCCGCGTTAGCGCGGTCGGGAAACACGGTCGCGATGGTGATGCTCCGTGCCACCCTCAAGGAGGGCGATGAAAGTGACGGTCGCCTGGCCGCCTGGGTGCTAGCTCGCATTGGCGATGCATCGGACATTCCAGTGATTCGTAAGCGAGCCGACTCGACAAGCGATTCGGTCGCCGTCGCCTTCCACGAACATGCATTGGCACTATTGGGCGACGCGGACGGAAAGCGGGCGTTACTGAAGAACCTCCGATCGAATGACGCGGCGATTCGAACATACGCCGCCGTCTTTGCAGGTGAGTCGCACATTCTAGAGGCAGTTGATCGTCTCAGAGAATTGCTAAACGACGAGAACGTCGACGTCCGCGTCCGCGCTGCGCAGTCGCTGTTGGCACTGGATTCGCATGAGCATCGGTCGGCCGGTGTTCAGTCACAAATCGTTTTTCCGGCGACGAAGCAAAATCCTCGATTCACCGAGGGTTCAATGGTCGAGTTGAATAATGGCGATTTGTTACTGGCTGTGACAGAGTTTATCGGCGGTGGAAGCGATTTTTCTCGCGCACGAATCGTGGGGCGTCGCTCAAGTGATGGCGGTGCGAGCTGGGGTGATTCGGTGGTGTTGCAGGAGACGACTGGAAAATTAAATGTAATGAGTGTGACATTTCGCCGGCTTCGAGTACCGAATCAAAACACGATTGCGATGTTCTATCTGCAAAAGAATTCTGGCGACGACCTGCGCGTGTTCGTGCGTTTCTCCCAGGACGAATGCCGTACCTTTGGTGAAAGAGTACTTGTCACGGCCGAGGATGGATACCACGTGATGAACAACGATCGCGTGACGCAACTGTCTAACGGTCGGCTGCTGGTGCCGGTAGCCTCAACGTCCAACGTGCGTACCGTAAACCACTTTACTTCCCGCTGTTGGATATCCGACGACGCTGGGAAAAGCTGGCGGCGCGGGAAAGGCGAGGTGGACCTACCGAAACGGGGAGCGATGGAGCCGGAGGTCGTCGAGTTGAGAGACGGGCGTCTACTAATGATCACACGATCTCAGTTGGGCTACATTGCGTCTAGTCATTCGGAAGATGGAGGTGACACGTGGAGCAGCGCCGTCCCGTTGGGGAAGTTGCGAGCGCCTGAGGCGCCAGCCACGATTCGACGCATCCCATCTACGGGTGACTTGCTGTTGGTTTGGAACAACGTCTTCAAAGATGGGGCCGGACACGGCGGTCGCCGCACGCCGCTCACCGCCGCAATTTCATCGGATGAGGGGCAGACGTGGCGGCAGATCCGAAACCTGGAGACCGACGATAAGCGTACGTTCTCCTACGTAAGTGTGCTTTTCTCGCGGGGCAAAGCACACCTTAGTTACTGGGACAACACGGCTCGCAATTATTCAACTCGATACCGCGCGATGCCGATTTCCTGGTTTTACGGGCAACCGTCTGAGTGACAGTGCCCCTCGGCAAATCTGTATCGGACGGAGTAGAATACGCTTCTTATGTTCCTTCGGCACATACTCGATACGTGGAGATTCATGAATGAGTCCTGAAGAACGCGCGAAAGAAATTGGAATTGAATTTACGTCGAATGAGCCCGGCTACTTGAACCTATGCATTCGCACGGGCAACCTGCTTATTACATCAGGTCATACCAGCGATTTGTGCGGCGTGCTTGGCCACCGGGGCCTTACGGTCGAACAGGGTTATGAGGCTGCCAAAGATTGCGCCGTCAAGGTCCTGCGGTCGGTTCACGATGAACATGGAACACTCGACGGCTTAAGAGTGATCAAACTTCTCGGTTGCGTCTATTCGGCGCCCGATTTTACGGATCAGCACCTTGTTATTAATGGCGCCTCGGACTTACTGCACGATCTTTTTGGCAAAGACGGTGACGGGTACCATGCCCGGAGTGCGCTGGGCTTTGCGGCGCTTCCAACCGGGGCGGCGGTCGAGGTAGAAGCAATTTTTGAGGTGAAAGGCTAGCCAGCAGGATTCATGCGAACAAGCCATCGATGACGGTGCCCTTAGCAATCGGTGTCGGACGAACAAGCCGAGGGAAGTGTGTCGTGTGGGGATCAAGACCCAACGCTCGATAGATCGATGCCGCAAAATCCTCCGGACGCCAGGGGCGAGTTTTTGGTTCCGTGCCGTGTTTGTCCGTTGCTCCGATCACTGCACCTTCGGCGATGCCAGCACCTGCCAACAGGACGCTGCCAGCGGCGGGATAATGGTCGCGGCCAGCATCCTTGTTGATTTTGGGCGTTCGTCCGAATTCGCCCATGGCGACCACCAGAGTCGTCGATAACAGACCTCGGTCGTCGAGATCGTCTAGTAATGTAGAGAGTGACATGTCCAATTGGGGCAGGTTTCCAGGCCCCCGTTCGCGGTGCCACTTGTAGGCGCCGGGGATAGTCGGCGGCTCGTTCGCAAACGACATCATGCTCTCAAACAGTAAATGGTGATTGTCCCATGTGCCATTGGTCGGGCCGGCGCCAAAGAGGCCGCCTTGAACGGCCTGATTAATGGTCACAAAACGAGCTCCAGCTTCGATCAAGCGCCGAGCCAGTAGGACGCGCCGGCCGTACAAGTTGTCGCCGTATCGTTCCCGGAGTGCGGCCGGTTCGTCGTTTACATTCAGTGCGTTTCGCATCCCGCCGCTGGTGAGCAATTCGATGGCCTCGCCGCCAAACTTGTCAACTGACTGCAGGTCCGAATCATGGACATCGGCGAGGCGCCCAAGATTGTCGAGTTGGCGGAGGATCGACTGTCGATCCTCGAACCGCTTTTGGGCCAAGGTCAGTTTTGTGAGACCAGCCGAATCATCGATTGGATCGCCTTTGATATCGAACGCGGCATGGGCGGCACCAAGGTAGCCGGCTGGATCTGTATAACGAGCCGCTACGGGCAGACCGAAATGTGCCGGCACGCCCGAGACCTTGTTGCCGAGCAATGCTGAAACAACACAGCCAAAATTGGGATAGTACTGACCACCAGTAGGCGATTCCATACCGCTCGCGACATGCTGTGAACCAGTCGAGTGTGAGCCGCTCCTGCCCTGCCACGACCGGACAATGGTGACTTTGTGCATGCGGCGAGCCATTAGTGGCATCTTCTCGCAGATGAACGTTCCGGGAACGCTTGTGGCAGTCGGCTTCCAAAGTCCTCGTATTTCAGCGGGCGCGTTGGGTTTGGGGTCGAAGGTCTCGAAGTGGCTAGGACCACCAGCCAAGAAAATGAAAATGCATGAAATGTCTTTTCGAGCGCCTGGTATCTCGGCGGCCGCACGGAGAAATTGAGGCAACGTCAGTCCAAATAGTCCCGCTCCAATTTGTATCGCCTGGCGACGGTTGGGTGACAGCTGTCGGTTTTTGGTGGGCCGCATCATGCTTGGACCTCGCGGTTTATCGGCACTAAAGACGAACTGCGGTCTCCGTTGAATTGAGCCGTACGCGCTACTCGTAATCCCCACCGGCCCTGTGCCGGTGGATTGAGGCTTGGCGACTACCTGGCCAATTAACGCAACAACCCAATTTATTCCGCTCGCACCGTCTTTGGCGGTGCGAGCGGAATGAATTGGTTAAGCGCTGTACCTCCGATGTAGTTTTCAATCCTAGCTTCACCGGGACTGGGACGGTCGGGCAAATCAGTGCTGTCAGTATAGCAGATTCCAGTTTAGCAGTGAGGCGAATTTCCACCTCTTATCCGTGCAGGGAAGCCAGCAGGACGGCCGAGATTCAATCGATGCAAGTGATTTTTCAACAAGTCGCGTGCAGACGGCGACTGGGCGAGATATTCTGACGTAGGACTAGCTGATCAAATCTGGGCATCCCGCCGTAGTCGACGAACTTTTCATGAGGATCAAAAGTAATGCGATATGGTTTGGTGTTTATTCTATGCATCGGTTCCACTTCCATAGCAGCGGCGGCCGACCGGCCGAACGTGTTGTTGATCTACACAGACGATCAGGGGTCGATTGACCTCAATTGCTACGGGGCCACAGATCTGGCGACTCCCAACTTGGACGCCCTGGCTCGACGAGGCGTCCGCTTCACTCAAATGTACGCACCGTCAGCGATTTGCTCTGCATCACGCGCGGGATTACTCACCGGCCGTTTTCCCGTGCGGGCTGGAGTTCCTGGCAACGTCTCATCGCAAGAGGGTGTGGCAGGAATGCCGACCGACGAAGTGACGTTGGCGGAAATGATGCGAGAAGCTGGTTACGCGACTGGTCACATCGGGAAGTGGCACCTCGGTTACACGCCTGAAACCATGCCGAATGGCCAAGGATTTGACTACTCGTTCGGTCACATGGGCGGGTGCATCGACAACTACTCACACTTCTTCTACTGGAATGGCCCCAACCGACACGACTTGTGGCGCAATGGAAAACAAATCTGGGAAGATGGCCAGTTCTTTCCCGATCGGATGGCCGAAGAGTGCATCCAGTTTATCGACGCGAACCGGAAAGGACCGTTTTTTGTCTATTGGGCGATTAATGTTCCCCACTACCCGATGCAGGGCACGCAAAAGTGGAGAGACCATTACAAGCACTTGAAAGCGCCGAGACGAATGTATGCTGAATTCGTATCGACAATGGATGAAGTTGTCGGGCGAGTTCTAGACCACCTGGAAGAGACCGGATTGGATGAAAACACTCTGGTGATTTTTCAATCCGATCACGGCCACTCGACGGAGGAGCGAGCATTCTTTGGTGGTGGAAATGCTGGACCGTACCGTGGTGCAAAAGGGTGCTTGTTTGAAGGAGGTCTGCGAGTGCCCTCAATCGTAAGTATGCCCGGCGTCATTCCAGGCGGCGAAGTTCGGGGTCAGCTGAGTGTCGGCTGCGACTGGTACCCCACGATTGCCGATTTTTGTGGCGCAAAACTACCTGATCGTACGATCGATGGACGTAGTTTGAAGGAAGTAATTGTCGACGGGAAACAGAACGGACCACACAGTGGTTTCTATTGGCAACTCGGCCGAGGGAACGCACCACAGTGGGTTGTTCGCGATAACGATTGGAAACTGTTGGGCAATCCACGCGACCGAAGTGAGAAAGCTCCGTTGGGACCGGCGGACAAGTTGTTCCTTGTAAATCTAAAACAGGACTCGTCGGAAATGACAAACCTGGCCGGCGACCATCCGGACGTTGTCAAACGACTGTTGGCACGTCGCGAAGAATACCTGCGGAGCATCGATTGAAGAACTCGCCTTCAAATCACACTTATGTCCACGCCACGTCTGTTTCGTCGTCCCTGCTCTTTTTGTGTCTTCGTGCCTTTGTGTGAAACAATTAAGATGACGCACCCGTCGTCGGCACGAAGTGTGAGTCTAGGGAGGCAACCAAAATGAAACCAGACGCATACGACGTCATCGTTGTTGGAGCTGGCGGTAGCGGATTGGCGGCGGCCGTGTCGGCAGCTCAACGTGGTGGCCGAGTCTTGCTGCTGGAAAAACAGACGCAACCTGGAGGTACGACGGGGATTGCCGTTGGGTCGTTCACGGCTGCCGGTACTTCGTTGCAACATCGAGCCAAGATCAAAGATCACCATCGGATTCATGCGGAGGACGTTGCCAAGTTTGCTCCCGACGTGATTGAGGCACGCAATACGGCCGACATGCGTGCATTTTTCTTGCAGCATGCTGCCGACACCCTCGAGTGGCTACAAGCGATGGGATTGTCGTTTGTGGGACCACATCCCGAACCGCCAAACCGTCAACGACGCATGCACAATGTCGTTCCCGGGGCGAAAGCCTACATTGCCCAATTGCAATTGCAATTGGCTCGGCATCGAGGTGTGATGCTCTGCGACGCGTCGGTCACGGATCTGTTGTGCGAGGAGGGCAGGTTCACAGGAGTCGTCGCATGTGTTGGTGCGACGCGTCGGGAATTCCATGCGAGAAACGGTGTTGTATTGGCGGCCGGAGACTACTCCAGCAACGCCGCTATGATCGCGAAACACAAAGGTAGTGCCTACGGGAATGTGGAGGGGATCAATCCGACCGCCACTGGAGACGGGCACGAGCTGGCCGAACGAGCTGGGGCGCAGTTGATCAATATGGACGTTACCTATGGACCCGAATTACGGTTCGTGCCCAGCGGTCGACGTCCGTTCCAGCAGTGGTTGCCCGCGTCCGGTCCTTGGAGCCGGTGTTTGGGATGGTTGGCCTCAAGGACGCCCCGCCGCCTGATGAACGCCATGATCAAGCGGCTGCTGGTGACATGGCAGCACCCCGAGGATTCCCTCTTCGCCGATGGGGCCATCCTTGTCAATCAACAGGGTCAACGATTCGTCGATGAGACGGAGTCGCCTGTACGGGAGCTCCAGGTTGCCGACCAGCCAGGAAAGGTAGCGTATATCCTGTTGGATCAACGACTCTGTGAGCGATATTCCGCATGGCCAAATTTTATTTCGACCGCACCCGATATTGCCTACGCCTATGTGGCCGACTATCGGCGCCTCCGGTCCGATGTGACCCACTCTGCTCACGACCTTGCCGAAGTTGCTCTTCTGTGTGGAGTCGATGCGCAGGGTCTCGTTGGAACGATCCAACAATGGAATGAGGTCGTAGCCGGGAAGCAAGATGACGTTTTTGGCCGCTGCCCGACCGATTTCTGTGCGCCTTTAGTTGGTGGGCAGTGGCTGTTACTCGGGCCAGTGAAGGCCTACTTCACCACGACCGAAGGCGGCGCGATGGTCGATCGACAGATGCGTGTGCTGGATGATCAAGGCGACGTCATTCCGGGCCTTTACGCCGTCGGCCAAAACGGACTCTCCGGTATGGTCCTCTGGAGTCACGGTCTTCACATCGCGTGGGCGATGACCAGCGGAAGGTTGGCTGGCGAGGCGCTGATGCGGGCGGAGTGAAATGTGTGGCCGATTGTTCTCCAGGAAATTGAACGACTCTGGCGCTTCGTGCTTGTATTGGCGGCTCGTCAAAGATGTTGAAGCAATGACGGAAAACCGAGGGTGCACCCGGCTACGCGATCACATCGTGCACGACATCGCCGTGCACATCGGTCAGGCGATAATCGCGTCCTTGGAATCGGAACGACAGCCGCTCGTGATCGAATCCCAATAGGTGCATGATCGTTGCTTGTAGATCGTGGACGTGAACTTTGTTTTCGCTGACTTGGAATCCCAACTCGTCGGTTTGGCCGTAATTGTATCCGCCTTTGACACCTCCGCCGGCCATCCACATCGTGAAACAGTCGGGGTAATGGTCGCGGCCGAGGACCTTACCTTTGGCCGTACGCCCTTCTCGGAATGGTGTGCGGCCGAACTCACCGCCACAGATGATCAACGTATCCTTCAGCATGTCACGCGCCTTGAGGTCGCGGATTAAGGCGGCGATCGGTTTATCGGTGGCAGCCCACTTTTTTGTCAGTCCAGTCGTCAAACCGGTGGCCTCGCCCGTCCCGTGATAGTCCCAACCCCAGTCGAACAACTGTACGAAGCGGACGCCCTTTTCGACAAGCCGTCGAGCTAGGAGGCAGTTGTTGGCAAAACTACTCTGGCCCGGCTTGGCTCCGTATTGCTCGTGAGTTTCCTTACTCTCTTTCGTTATGTCCATGACTTCGGGAACCGATGCCTGCATACGGAAGGCCAGCTCATACTGGGCAATTCGTGTCAAAGTCTCCGGGTGTCCCTGGTCTGCGGACTGCAATTCGTTGAGTTTCTTCAGCGCATCCAATGACTTGCGTCGCAGTTTGCGGTTCATGCCTGCGGGATCGGAGACGTAGAGTACTGGATCACCTTTCGATCGGCACTGGACTCCTTGAAACACCGACGGCAAGAATCCGCTACCGTAGGAGTTCGCTCCACCGTTTGGCTGGACTCCGCTACTGATCAGCACGACAAATCCGGGTAAGTCCTGATTCTCGGTTCCCAGGCCGTAAGTGGCCCAGGCTCCCATAGAAGGTCGTCCCGATCTTGGGGATCCGGTATAGATCAGCAACTCAGCAGGCGCGTGGTTGAATTGATCTGTGTTCATCGAATGGATAAAGCACATCTCGTCCACGATGTCTTCGGCTTGGAAGTTGGGCACGGCGTCCGACAGCCAGCTTCCCGATTTGCCACACTGCTTGAATTTTCTGGGAGTGCCCATCAACTTGGGCGTTCCCGATGTGAATGCGAACGTGCGACCCTCTAGAAACTCCTTTGGGCATTCTTGGCCGTCCCGTTTTACCAACTCGGGTTTGTGGTCATAAATATCGAGGTTGGGTGGCGAACCGGTCAAATGCAAGTAGATGACGCGTTTCGCTGTCGGTTCGAAATGAGGTTGTCTTTGTGCTAACGGTACGGTCGGATTGATAGGGACATCTGCCCTTGCGTTTTCAACGGAGAGCGCAGACAAAGCACAAGCTCCTAGGCCAATTCCGGACTGGCCAAGGAAGTGCCGACGTGTGCTGTTTTGCAGAGCAGAAAGGTAGGAGTTCATCCCGAATAGCCTTCTTGAGTTATCGCTTCAGAAACATCTCGTCCAAATTTAGTAAGACGTTGCCAACTACGGTCATGGCGGCCGCATCAATTGCCGACATGCCAGCTGGCAATGCCCCAAGTGGGTCGGTGGCCAATTTCATGGCATCGCCTTCTTGCTCGGCCAAATGAGCCTTGGCGTCTTCGTACAGCTGCCGAATAACTTTCAGTTCAATTTCGGTCGGTGGCCGCGCCACGCAACATCGAAATGCGTGCGCTATCTGTTCCGACAACGTCCCTTCGTGTTGTAATGCACGTCGTGCCAGAGATTGAGCCGCCTCAACATAGACAGGGTCATTCAAGGTAACGAGCGACTGCAGCGGAGTGTTGGTGCGACTTCGGCGCACCGTGCAGACTTCTCGATTCGGTGCGTCGAATGCCACCATCGATGGGTAGGGGTTGCTTCGCCGCCAGGTCGTATAGATGCCGCGGCGATAACGGTCTTGACCTTCGCTTGTCTTCCAGTCGGTCGAACTACCGAACGCCGCCGTCAAACCAAAACTCGGTTGTGGTGGTTTTACCGGTGGTCCAAACATCTTGTCGCTCAATAGGCCACTCGCGAACAGTGCTTGGTCTCGAACCATCTCGGCGCTCAGGCGGACTCGAGGGCCCCGTGATAGCCAGACGTTACCGAAATCCGCATCCAACGACGCTTGATTAACTTGGGCGGATTGACGGTAGGTTGCCGATGTCACGATCGTCCGTATCAGGCTCTTTGTGTCCCAGCCATTGCCAACTAACTCGGTTGCCAACCAATCGAGTAAGTGTGGGTGCGTAGGCAATTCGCCCTGTGAGCCAAACTCTTCACTTGTCAACACGATTCCGCGTCCGAACAATGTCTCCCAATAGCGATTGGTGATCACTCGAGCTGTAAGTGGATTGTTGTCGTTCATCAACCACTTGGCCAACGTGAGACGGTTCAAGACAGCGTCGTCCGGAGCAGCGTGAAACGCCGCAGGCAGTCCGACTTCGACGACGTCTCCTTTGTCGAGGTAGTTGCCGCGGAATTGCAGTCGTGTTTCGCGAGCCACAGCGAGTTCTCGCAGGATTGGCACCGATGTGGCCGGTTTCATCTCGGCAAGCGTCTTTTGGTTTTTTACCAATTCCCGCCGTTCGGACCGGAGGGCTTCGGCAATGTTCTCGCGGTAATGTGCCGACAGTTTGGACGATTGTTCGGGCGTTCGTTTCATTGCTGGCATATCGACCACCGCGAGCAGGTCGGCGGGAAGGCGTGAGCGGTCTATTGCCACACGATCTTGAGTGGTACTGAGTCGAAAGTGTCCCAAGAGATGGTTCTTATGAACCGAGTTTTGTTCGATGTGAACACGAAGTGTCGCCGCTTCGGACAACGTGAGCGGCTTGTCTGGGACCAAGATAAGTTGGTGTGGAACATTGGTCTCGCCGCCGATGGCCCAACCGTCATTCGCGGCCGTTTTGCCGGACAGGACGTCGGTCGGATCGAAATTATCCTGATGATAGTCGGCAAACGCGGTGCGAAAGAGAATATCGCGAATATTCGTAGGTGAGTACTCTGCGGACGGGTTCGGGGCTGCGGCAATCACCTGTTCCCAGACCGGTTGCCGCTCCGTATCCAACAGGGTAATTGTGAAATTCTTCAGACGAGTATGAAGATTGTTGTCGGTTCGATTCCAGATCGCGATCCGGTCGATGGACACGGCGACGGCCAAGTCCACTTCCCACCAAGGGTTGTCGACGGTATCCGTGTGCGTGACAGATTTTTTTTCGTATGTGCCATCGGTGTTCCCGTCGATTGCAAGTTCGGGAGGTCCGGCAAAGGCGGTGGAATGCTGAGTTGCCACGCCGGTTCTTGCCACATTATCGCCGCCGCTGAAAATCTGCACCTCGGCCAGCGAGAGAATCTGCTTCACACCGTTGTTTGTAATCCGAATAAAACGCGCACTGGGCGGGGAGTCGCCGTCAGGCACTATTTGCGCCTTCAATCCGGTGATCACAAAGTTGCCACCTCCCAGCCCCGTTCCCTTCGCGGGCAGCGACTCGTGCGGCAGTGTCTCTAATCTCAATGCGGCGATCGCTGTTGCCTGATCTTTGCTTGCATCGTCTCCCACCGGAAGATCAATCGTATACGTGTCCTTTTCAGCCGCAACCTCGACCAACACGAATCCGTCTTTCAGGATTTTCGTCGATAATTCACCCTTTCGATTCACCGTTCGCGGTGTTCTGGGCGTCCACTTTGCCGGTTGACGCAACACGTGTTCCCAGTCGTCTTGCGCAGCGAGCAACTCGGGAGTGTCTTGCGTAATAATTTTTTGCAACTCGGCAACACGCGCCGTCAGGCCTGTTTTTTGGAGTTTTTGTTTGTCGGTAAAGATTTGGATGCGGGGTGACTCGTCGCGGAGGTCCGCATCCTGAGTACTGTTCCAGACGGCGAAGAAACGGAAGTACTCCTCTTGGGAGATCGGGTCGAATTTGTGATTGTGGCACTGCGCACATGCCATCGTCGTCCCCATCCAAACAGCCATGGTCGTGTTGACTCGATCCACCACCGCCACGTT
This sequence comes from Planctomycetaceae bacterium, assembly GCA_012959465.1. Classification (GTDB taxonomy): domain Bacteria; phylum Planctomycetota; class Planctomycetia; order Pirellulales; family Pirellulaceae; genus UWMA-0346. The sequence goes on along the minus strand of DUDC01000279.1, from coordinate 51,073 downwards.
ACGAAACTCCTCGTTCTGAGTGCCGCCTTCGTTATTGGTCAATGTGTTGCGATGAAATGCCGTGGCGATCAGCTGACGTTCATCGGGTTTCGGGAGCAAATCGGCGGCCAGTTGTTCAATTGTGAATTGATCGAACGGTACGTTTTCATTTAGTGAGCGGATCACCCAGTCGCGATAGGCCCAAATTGTTCGAGGCGGATCATCGGCATACCCAGCGCTATCGGCATAGCGCGCCAAGTCGAGCCACTTGCGAGCCCAGTGTTCGCCAAAGCTGGGTTGGCGAAGTAACTTGTCTACCAATTGCTCATACGCTTTCGGATCCGGATCGTTCACGAACGCATCGACTTCTTCAATGGTCGGCGGCAATCCAATCAGGTCGAGGTAGAGGCGGCGGATGAGTGTGTAGCGGTTGGCGTTCGTCGACGGCTTCAGGCCGTTTTGAACCATGCGATGCAGGGTAAAATGGTCAATCGCGTTGATTGGCCAAGACTCGTGGGGCGCTGCAGCGGGAGGTGATTCCGGCCGAGTTGGCTTCACATATGACCAATGCCTGGCATACTTGCCGCCCTGCTCGACCCATTTACGGACGATGTCGATCTCCGCCGGGGAGAGCGTCTTGCCGAAGTCTTCGGGCGGCATACGCTCGTCGACGTCGTCGCTGGTGATCCTGGCGACTAGTTCGCTCTCGTCGGGCTGTCCCGGAACCAAGGCAACGTTTCCCGACTCTAGTTCCAGCGTGGCCGAAACGACGTTGTCCAGCCTCAAGCCGGCTTGCAGCGCGTTCTCGTCGGGCCCGTGACATGCAAAGCACTTGTTGGACAGAATCGGGCGGATGTCTCGGTTGAAGTCCACGTTGTTTTCAACCGCTTGAGTCGCGACGGACGCGAGCACGAGGGTAGAGACGAAATAGAGAAAAAATCGGGAGGTCAACGTCAGCATTGTGAGCCCAGTGAGGAAATGAGCTGAGGCGGGATTGGTATCAGTACATTCTACGCGATCTGTTATCCAATGGGACCCACGAATCGCAGCTTTCCCCAGCGGCCCTGTGCCGGTGGGTTGGGGTTTGGCAACAGCTGCCGATTGCTTCTCCGCCCGAATTGGACCGTGCTTCGTACGGGTTTTGGCTCAACTGCGGCCCAGCATTCGGGAAATCGATCGAGGTATCTTGCAAGTAGATCGGTGGATTAACTGTATGAATCAACATAAAGCAACCCGAGGACGTAATAGAGGGTCGACTGAGCAGGAGCTGGAAGGGGAAGAACCTAGATCCACCGGCACGGGGCCGGTGGGGTAGACTCCATCGGTCGGCAGATGCTATGTCACGGTCGGGTCGATGATCTCGATACCCGTGTCCGTCAGCAATGCGGTCACTGGCGTTCCGTTTCCTGCTTGAAACGACTGATAGTTTTTCTCAGCAACAAGTGACGCGGCCTCAATGACCTGCACGACATCCCATTGGCTGTGGGCATTGGGATAGGTCTGCTCGAGTTCTTCTGGGGACTCTCCCAGGAGCCGTCGACGAATGATCGCCAACAGGCCAGCCACGATCGACGCCTTTCCGTAGCCGAAGATCTCCAATTCGCCACCGCGATGCTGTATGCGACCACCGAATGAAGGATTCCGTGTCCGCGAGCCGTCGCCAATGATGGCCTCTCGGAATCCCCGGTCTTGTTGATCGACGATGCCTCTACCAAAGATGCCGTACAACTCGATCTCTTGGTTCACAGCTCCCTCAAACTCGGCCGGGTTGATCCAGTTGTTATTGTAATCGCCGCGCATTCCATCCTCGTACGTCACCGCGACATCCAAACTGTCCCAGGTTTGAATCGCATGCTGGCGTTTGAAGGATTCCGGTTCGATGTCTTGCCGCTTGGCGATTTCAAGATGGTGATGCTCCCAATTCAAGAGCAGATTCTTCTGGCCGGTGGCAAACACAGTTCGTGGCTTGACCTTCAAGTAATGGTGAACCACGTCCAGCCAGTGACATCCGACATAGGCAAACGGATTACTGTTCTCGACCCAGGCAAAGATCTCACTGCTGACCTCAAGGGGCTCTTCCAAGACCGCTCGTACTCGGTTGATCGCGCCATACTTCGCCTCGGCATTCAGCATCATGTCGCGGACAAACGGATCGTAACGTTTGTGCATATCGACGGCGACGATTCGACCATTGGCCTTCGTCGCAGCGAGAATTTGGTCTGCTTCCGCAATGGTCAGGCAGAGTGGCTTCTCGGTAATTACATCGCAACCGGCGTTTAACGCGTCTAGGATCGGTTGCGTGTGTACGTGATCCGGTGTCGCCACAAACAGAACATCGGGTTGATGGCGGTTGAGGATGTCCTGCCACACGAGTTCACCATAACAGGCTTCTATTTGACTATCAGGAAAGTCGCTTGCGAACCAATCGATGATTTTCCCAGCAGTTCCGCTCTTCTCACTCCGCGTCCCAACGGCACATACATCAATTTTGACGTCCGCCACGTCGGGGGCCAAATGACTCATTCCGATGCTGGTCAAAGCACCGGCGATCCCGCCCCGCATGAAGTCCTTAAAGCTCTGCCCAATGATGTCGTCAAAGAACATGCCGCCACCAATAATGGCAACTTTCAATGTTCGCTCTGTTTGGCTCATCTACTTTCGCCCAATCCTCTGGGTTCAACGAAATGGTCGACCGGAAAACAGCTCAGTATTGTGACGGAGAATTTGTCGAGTGTCCAATAGCCTGAAGCCGCAATCCGTCATTTGGCGTAGTCTGCCCCCGCATCACTCTGGCGACACGATTCCGACCAAACCGAAAATGCGGCGACCATTTGCTTGAGGCGAGCCGGTTGCTGTTCGGCCAGGTTGGTCGTTTCGTTTCGGTCGACTGAAATGTCGTACAGTTCCCACGTCACGCCCGCATCTTGGCTGATCACCTTGTGCTGGTGTCCAACGTACGAACACTGCTTGGCTGCTTGAAACCCGATCGGCTTATGGCGAAATCCGTCAATCCCCTTGAGCATCGGGAGCAACGAGACGCCGTCGAGGGGCCGCTTGCTGGGGAAGTTCAGGTCAAGCGCATCCAAGATCGTCGGCAGATAGTCACTTGTTACGGCCGGGAATTGTGTCGAGCGGCCAGCGGAGACTTTGGCGGGCCATTCCAGGATCCCAGGCACTCTCACTCCCCCCTCGTATAGCGATCGCTTGCGGCCCCGCAGACCGCCCGCCGATCCGGGGGCAGCACCGTCCTTCCCTTCCGGTCCGTTGTCCGAGCAAAACCAAAGCATGGTATTGTCCGTGATATTCAATTGACGAAGCGTGTCGCGTAGACGCCCAACCTGCTCATCCAACGCGGTGATGCAGCCGTAATAATTTCGATCATAGACGCTCTCGCTCTTGTACCGATTGACGTGCTTTGGGTCGGCAACGACAGGCAAGTGTGGCGCGTGAAACCAGACGACGACAAAGAATGGCTGTTTGTCATTGGCCGCTTCAACGATGAATGGGATCGCCCTGTCCATGATGATCCGGGAATCGTCACCGGACATGTTCTCCATCACGACTTGCCCGTTCTCGTTCCAATACCGCGTACCATACGAGACCGCCAACGAACGGTCCGTTAGTGCATCCCAAGCACGTCGATTTGCATCCACAGGTTTTAGGAGGGGATCGTAGGTCGGCACCTTGGATTCGGTGACAAGGCAGACGTCGTAACCGTGTTGTCGTGGAGGAGAAAAATGTTGTTTGTTCCGCGGCCCACCACGATTGGCATCCTTGACCTCGGTGGTCAAGGTGCCCAGATGCCATTTGCCAAAATGGCCCGTGCGATAACCGTTCTGCTTGAGAATTTCTGGAAGGGTTATCTCTTTCGGCTTCAGGTGTCCTTTGTTGGCCGTGTAAACACCGTAACGATACGGATGCCGCCCGGTGAGACACGAGCCGCGAGTCGGACTACAAACGGGTGCAGCCGAATAGAAACGATCGAATCGTAGCCCGTTGTTTGCCATCGCCGTCAGGTTTGGCGCGTGGATCTTTGAGTCGCTGCGATAACATGGCAGGTCTCCCCATCCCATGTCGTCGGCCATGACCAAGACGATGTTGGGTCGTTCCGCAGCCGGAGAGAACCGGGAGGGCAGAAAACAAAGGACGAAAAAAAAGGTAGCGATCGTCACGCGTAGCTTAGTAGATGCCATACCGATGCTCTTCTAGATGTTCGCCGCTGTCACCTTCAGGGTAGCAAAACGAATGAGTTTATGCGGACTTTGAGAGGCTATGTCGCTTCAAATCGACTCTCGCGAGGGTTTTTTTGCACTTTGTCGGGATCGAAGACTCGGCCATTCATGGCAAGGTAGACGCCAGTGGGGAGTCGTTGGGCTGCGGCGATGGCATAGCCGATGTTGAAGGCGGCGTCGCTTGCGCGAAAACGGGCCGGCGTGATCGATCCCGTTAAGACAATCGTTTTGTCAGGGATGCCATCCAAGCTTGCGGCCGTTGTTGTCATCGTGTCGGTACCGTGAGTGATTAGCACCTGACAATGTGGAGAGGCCACGACAGCGGCGCGAATCTTGGCGCGGTAGTCGTCGGTCAGATCCAGGCTGTCCTTTTGAAACAGCACGGCAACCTCAAATTCGAAGTTGACATTCGCCTCGCGAAGGAATTCGACAATCTGAGGATCGCCGACCTGGAACTCACTCAGATCGTCAAAATAGAGTTTGTCGATCGTGCCGCCGGTAGTGAGGATTTGTAGTTTCAAGGAATATGGGCTCTCGAACAGTCTTCACTCGATCTGTCACGCTAGATCAAATAGCATCGCGACACCATCGGATTTTGCAAGTACCCACCTCAATCTAAACGAAAGCTCGGACAAGTCGGAGCACTCCAAAGTAGAGTCGGTTGCACGAACCGGCTCAAATACTTGACAACGTGTTGCCTGGGCGACGACACTGTCAGGGTTCATTGCGGCCTTTGGAATACGTTCTTTCATCGCGAGGTTGACCATGCGGCGAATCACCAGTCGATTTCTGACAATGATGTTGTGTGTCCTTTCGGTCTCTGCGGTACAGGGAGAGGACGTCCTCGTGGGAACGTTCGATATTGACGCGACCACGCCGGTCGGCAGCCCATTGGCCTACGATATTGCGGTGGGAGTCCAGACACCACTCAGCTGTCGAGGAGTGGTCATCGTGCCGGGCGACCGATCTCCTATCGTGCTGTGCGCCCTGGATTGGATTGGGATAAGCAACGGCGGTCAGGATGCCTTCCGCGATCAGATCGCCAAGGCGGTCGGCACGGACCCCGAACGCGTTGTCGTGCATACACTCCATCAACATGACGCACCCCGCTGTGACTTTTCGGCCGACGCGCTGTTGCAACAGCAGGCCGCTCGCAATGAGGCGTTCGATCCCCGCCACGCCAGAGACGTTGTGAAGCGGGCTGCCCGTGCGGCGAAGCGCGCCTTGGATGAGGCGGTGGTGGTAACGCACTTCGGTCTGGGTGTTGGCACGATCGAAAAAGTTGCCTCGAACCGTCGAATTCTGGGAGATGATGGGAAAGTCAAGCACATCCGCTGGACGGCGACCAAGGATCCAATCGTGCGGGCATTTCCGGCCGGTACAATCGACCCGAAATTGAGAATGGTCAGTTTCTGGGCGGGCCCACGAGCCGTCGTCGCCATCACCTATTACGCGACTCATCCACAAAGCTACTATCGAACTGGTCTGGCGAGCACAGATTTCCCCGGACTGGCACGAAACGCACGTGAAGAAGTTACGAAGGTTCGACATGTCCACTTCAATGGGGCTGGCGGTAATATCGGCGCGGGAAAGTGGAACGATGGCTCGAAGGAGAATCGACAAATCTTGGCCGATCGAGTTGCGGCAGGGATGAAACAAGCCTGGGAATCGACGCAAAAGAAGGAGATGTCGGCGAGTTCGATTCGATGGCGAGTCGAACCGGCCGTGCTTCCCGCTGCACCTCACTTGAAGGAAGCAGACTTGCGAGCCGTTGTCGAGGATACGAAGGCGACTCCGATCGACCGCTACACGGCGGCGAAGAAACTTGTTTGGCTCCGTCGCTGTCTGGCCAAGGACCCGATTAACATCGGTTGCCTGACGGTCGGTGATGCTCGCGCCCTTTATATGCCCGGTGAATTGTTCGTGGAGTATCAACTGGCGGCCCAGGAACTTCGCACGGATCTATTCGTCGCTATGGCGGCATACGGCGATTACGGCGCGGGGTACATCGGTACCGAAATCGCCTATGGCCAGGGCGGCTACGAGACCAGCCCCCGCGCCTCAAATGTCGGACCGGCCGTCGAGAAGGCGCTGATGGATGCGGTCAAGAAGTTGCTGCGTTGATAAACCCGGGGCGTTGCCTCACCGTTGCCGATACCTCGGGAACGGCACACATTCAATTCGTCTTCACTGGCGAATCCAGTGGCACCCCTGCAGTTACTCCAACACGATCATCGCACGACGCGACCGGACGTCGAGCCGCCCATCAGTGCTTCCACTTCCGCCCGTGTCGAGTAGTTGAGGTCACCGACCATCGAGTGTGCCAAGCAGGATGCGGCTGTTGCAAAACGAATCGCGACTTCTGGCGTCGACAGTTCTTTTGTCAACAGCGAATAGATGAGACCGGCGGCGAACGAATCGCCCGCACCCACTCGATCGACAATTTGCCGAATCGGGAACGGCGCATACTTCCCATTGGTCAGTGGAGCGAAGAACGACTCGCCAGTCGACGTGTAGAGCATTGCGCCCCAGTTGTTGTGTGACGCCGAAATGCTCTCTCGCAATGTGATCGCGACCATTTCGACATTCGGAAACTGACTCACGACTTCAGCAGCGACGGCCGGATACCGGTCAATGGAGAGTTCGCCCGACTCTACATCTGTTTCGTCCGCCCGAATGCCCAGCACCGTTTCGCAGTCTTCTTCGTTGGCGATGATGATGTCTACAAACGGTAGGATCGATCGCAATGTCTCCTCGGCAAGGCTTTGGGCCCCCTGCCCTTCTCGCCATCGCCACAGCTTCTGGCGAAAGTTCAAGTCGCAGGAAACTCGACAACCGGCTTCCTGCGCACGGCGGACCGCGTCGAGCGTTGCCTGGGCCGCCGCCTCAGAAATCGCCGGTGTAATGCCAGTGGTGTGAAACCAGTCACAATCTGAGAAGACTTCATTCCATCCGTAGCTGGCGCTAGGCGTTGTGCTGATCGCCGAGCCATCTCGATCGTAAATAACTTTGCTCGGTCGCTGGTTGGCTCCGGTCTCCAGGAAGTAAAGCCCAAGACGGCCCGAATCGGTCCGTACAATGTCACTCGTGTCGATCGAGACGCTGGCCAATGAAGCGACGCAGGCGTCGGCGATTGGGTTATTGGGAAGGGCCGTCACAAACTTGGATTCACCACCAAACATTGCGATCGATGCAGCCACATTCGCTTCAGCGCCTGCAAACGTAACGTCTAGTTGGCCTGGTAACGCTTGGCGCAGGCGAAGAAAACCGTGCGGGACCAACCGTCCCATGATTTCCCCGAAGGTAACGACCTTCACAATTTATCTCCGTCCGATAGTAATTGTCGATTCAAGAACATCGCGCCACAGGGTGCGGCGTTGTTTCGCTTATCCTCTGCAGTCGTCAACAATCCGGCGAGCTGAAGCCGCTCGCTCGCGAATCGTGTCGAATCGTTGGTCGTTGATTAGTTCGCGCGGGGCAAGCCACGACCCACCCACAGCGAGGATTAAGGGCGAGCTCAAGTAGGTTGCCATGTTTTCTTCGTTTATGCCACCCAGGGGAACATAACGAACGCCCAAATGGGCGTACGGTGCAGCGAGACTCTTCAGATAGTCCAGGCCACCACTGGGCTCGGCCGGAAAGAACTTCGTGTCTCGACAACCCAACTCCAACGCCGATTCCATATCGGATGGTGTGGCGATCCCGGGTGCAAACGGCAGACCCAGTTTCTGGGCTGCCAGAACAACGCGACGGTTGAGGCCGGGAGCAACAGCGAACGCAGCGCCAGCGGCATGCACGTCGTCGACTTGTTGCGGTGTCAAAACCGTGCCGATCCCAGCCAGCATATCGGGTACCTCTCGACGTATGGCTACCAGTGAATCGAGGGCTGCGTCCGTTCGTAATGTCAGCTCCATCACGTCGATGCCGCCCGCGGCAAGTGCCCTGGCGAGGGGCACGGCATGACGGGCGTCGTCGATCACCAATACAGCGATCACGCCACAGGATTCGATGCGGGAGTAGAGATCGGGAGGAAGTTGGGAGTTCATGCTCGGCCAGTAGGATTCACCTTGTCGCATTCAATCACTGCAGATGTAGATTAAGGCAAACCCGTCATCGATACCACAGACCGAACGGAGAATCATTTGCTGCCCACACTAGCGTATCGAGTCGAGGTAAGCCAAAAGATCTGCCATCGATTGTGGCGTGATCTGCTTTTCAAGGCCCTCGGGCATGAACGACATCCCTGTGCTCTGCAGGTCTTCGACGTCACTGCGTTGCAGATCGACTGAAGTGCCGTCGAGACGACGGATGGTCAATGTATTTGCCGTCTCCGTTTGGATCATGCCAGTCACGACTCGGCCATCGACGGTCGAGGCAATATAGGTGTGAAATTGGGGTTTCACCTCACGATTCGGATCGAGCACATTCAGGAGTACGGCTGCCATACCACGGTTTCGAATCGCGGTCAGGTCGGCGCCAATTTGCGTGCCAACGCCTTCCAAGCGATGACAGGCCGAACATGCCGTCTTGAACACTATTTTCCCTTTGGTGCCGTCGCCTTGGATCTGTAATGATTGTTGATATTCTCTGACAATCTTCGCTCTCGTACTTAGAGCTTCGGATCCCAAGAGGGCTGTCGCTCGGACACCGATGCTCTTGTCCGGATGTTGTTTGAGGAGAACGATGCGTGCCGTAGTAAGGTCTGACTGTCGAACGACCGCTCTGGAAAGTAATGTCTCCGTCGCCTCCGCCCGCACGGACGGACTGTAACCTCGCCAGCCTTGAAGCACTACGTCGGCAACCTTCGCCGAGCGATAGGCGCCAAGCGTTTTCAGAACGGCCGATTGGACGGCAGCGGGCTGGCTGTGATCGAGAAGTTTTTGCAGTAGTTCTGCCACATCATCGAATGGAGCTAAACGCAAACTCTGGATTGCTTGAACTCGCCGCTCAACATCGCCCTGCGGGTTGCCAACAATACGTTTCGCCTCAACCATCATCGCGGCGAGGATTTCGCCGGCTTTGCCATTGGCGGCGGATAGGATGCGTTCTCGCGCCGCGCCGGTCTGTTTGGCAACCAGAGTTTCCACGAGTCGTTTGGCGAAGGTCGCATCGCCATCGGGCAATTCCTGAAGTACTTTCAGCACGATGGCCAATTCATCACTTCGGTTTGCAGCGCCAATCTGCGCCGAGAGAGTCAATAGGAACGACTGCCCGTGACGCGTCGTCCGGTAAGTTCTATCCGCGGCGAGCAATTCGAAAACGCGATCCGCCCCATGGTAGAGTGATGTTTGAATAGCGAGCCGGTGCCACGAATCTGCCGAGTCCTTCTTTGCCAAACGGGCTAGTGTGATTACTCTTTGCCTCGACTGCATACCGCCCAGTGAGAAGGCGAGTTGGTATCGAACGACCGGGTTGGGGTGCTTCGTCAATGTATCCATTCGTTGAACCAGCGTCGGAGAAGTTGGGAATCGCTCGGCCAGTTTCAACGCATGAACTACGACCATCGGATGTTGATCGTTGAGTGCGTGCAGCACATGATCTGCCTGCAAACTACCTAGGCCATCAAGTGAATAGAGAGCGGTCATTCGTCCCTGTGGTGACGACGAGTTGGTTGCCAGGCGAACCAGTCCGGGGACGGCGGAACGGTCCTGCCGTTGATACAACAGACGCGATGCGGTGTCCCGATGCCATCCATTGGGATGTTCGAGTAACGCGACCAAATCGTCGATTGTCTTACTGGAGAGGTCCGTATTGACCGATACCGGGTCGAATCCAATTGGGGCTAACCGGTAGATTCGGCCTCGATCATTTCCGCCGACCGGGTTGATGTACTTTAGAAACTCGGGCGGTAAAAACGCGGCACCTTCAATCAACTGTCGATACATGTCCAGTACATAGATCGAACCGTCAGGGGCGTTCGCCATTTGGACTGGTCGGAACCAGATATCATTGGACGCGAGGAACTCGTGACCTTCGTCGGCGCGGTTCGCCACCAACGTTACGCCGTTGGGCCGCAGCGTCGCACGATATACCAGATTGTTGGCAACATCGCCGACCAAGAGGTTGCCTCGATAGGATTCCGGCCAGGCATCTCCTCGATAAATCGTGATACCCGTCGCACCGGTAAAAAAGCCGAACGGAGTGCCGCCCTCATCGGACCCTCGGAACATCCCCGTTTTTCGCAGCTTCGTTCGTAATTTTCGCCAGGGTTCGTCCGGGCTAATGCGAAACAGCCGAGTGTGCTTGCCTTTGGGCGCAATGTCGACCGCCGCCGCCGCCGCTTGCACCAATGGATTTCTGGCCAGGTATCGGTCGTCATACATCAGGGTTTGCGCAGGCACGCTATTAGCACAGACGAACTTGCGTCCCCAATCGTCCATGCTCATGCCGTGCTGGCCACCGCCGCTTGTCAATTCAAACCGGCTCCAATCATGCGGGTCAAGCACCACTCCTCGCCCTCGGGATGACACGGTCTGCTTTTGATCGGGAAGCCGAAGTTCGCCACCGTCGAGGCCCGTGGAAATGTGGAGGCGGTTATCAAAACTCCACCGAAACGAGTTCAATTGAGCTTCACCTGCCTTGTCCTTGCCAAAGCCAGTCAAGACAACCTGTCGTTGATCTGCAATGCCATCTCCGTCGGTGTCCTTGAGATACAACAGGTCCGGTGCTGCGCCTACAAAAAGTCCTCCATCCCAACAGGCGATGCCCGTCGGGTAATCGAGGTCCGCGGAAAATAGAGTTGCCCTGTCGTACGTTCCATCGCGATTCGAATCGTGCAACAGGCGAATCGAGCCCTTTCGCGAGAACCCTTTTATTGCATAGCCGTTGTATTGGGGCAGTTCGATGACGAACATTCGTCCGTGTTCGTCGAAGTCGACTGCGACCGGATCACGTATCAGAGGTTCGCTGGCCACAACGGTAACGTCAAAGTCGTTGGCCAAAGCGATGCTGCGACGCGATGCATCGGCGCCTTTGCCTGCGATCGCAGGGAGCTTTGAGGCGAGTTCGTCGATTGTCGCCTGCTTTTCAGGCTCGTCGCTTGAGACGGTTATCAGGGGCAGAAGTGAGAAAATAAGGAGGGCGATGACGGAACACGTTCTGGGCATGGTGAGACTCTAGAATTGAAACGGGATCCGCCATCGTTTGAATCGTTGACGCCGGTACAGCAGCGAGGAGGAGTGCGGCTCTCGTCGCTGGAAATAATAAACTGGGACAAAAAACGAACAAAGCGTCTGGGCCGTCTTACATCAATCCGGGTATCGGATCCCCGTGATAGATATAGTGAGGCCGATCCAGGGAATCGTGCCAGGCTGTCGTTTGCGGCAGGCCCAAGGCACGGTAGATGGTGGCGGCCATGTTTTCCGGTGTCTGTGGGTCTCGGTCCGGGTAGGCTCCCAAATTGTCCGACGAGCCGATCACTCGGCCACCCTGTACCCCACCGCCAGCGAAGAAAACCGTTTGCACTGCGCCCCAATGATCGCGGCCCGGCAGAGCGTAGTGTTGGGCGAGCAGGCTGATTTTTGGAGTGCGGCCAAATTCACCCGCCATCACTATCAACGTATCGTCCAGCATTCCTCGCTGGTGTAGGTCATCCAACAACGCCGACACGGCCCGATCCGTCGGGGGAAATAACTTGTCTTTCAAATGGGGGAAGGCGTTGCCATGCGTATCCCAAGTTTCGTTGTTGCCCAAGTTGACTTGAACCAGATTGACGCCCACCTCGACCAGTCGCCGAGCCATTAGCAGCGACCAGCCGAACGAGTTCTTGCCGTAACGCTCCTGTTCCTTTTGGTCAGCGTCCGTAACGTCGAAAGCCCACTGGACCTTAGAATGCGTTAACAACGAAGTGGCGGATTCGCGGTGAACATCCAATGACTGCGTCTCCGCCGCTCGGCCCAATGCGCGTCTTTGATTTTCCAATTCGCGAAGTAAATTCAATCGATTCGACAGTCGAGGCTCGGCGAGCCAATCTGGGAGTGCCATATTGGGTGCCTGAAAAACTCGGCTGTCTTTGTCGCCCCGCTCCTGATGATCAAAATCGTGTGTGGGATAGGCACCGTAAGACCGATTGTGGAATGGGGATGCCTCGATGAACCAAGGATCTCGGCGAGGGCCCATGGTTCCGGCAAACTGCCCAGGTATCACTCGTCCGGAGTTATGAATCAGTCGTTCCGGTAGCGCCAATGCCGGGGGCAGATTGTTGCGAGACTTCGTCACCGCGCCAGCGATCGCAGCGATCGATGGGTGATCGGCTGGCATCGGACGACTCGGGTTGAAACCGGCGGGCATCTTGCTCCTACCAGTCATCATGATGTGGTGACCGGCCGAATGCTCGTTCGAACCGTGCGTCAGTGACCGGCAGAGCGACCAGAGTTGGCTCCGCTCCGCCAGCATCGGCAGATGTTCGCAAATCTGAAGACCGGGAGTACGTGTCGATATTGGTTGGAAGTCGCCGCGAATATCATCGACGGCGTTAGGTTTCAAATCGAAACTATCGTGCTGCGACAATCCACCGGACAGAAAAATGAAGATGCAGGATTTCGCTTTTGCAGTTGGCTGAGATGGCGATTCCGCTCGCAGCGCCGCCAGGTGGTTCATGCCGAATCCGAAGATACCCACTGCGCCTGCCTGAATCGCGACGCGACGATTTAAGCTCGCACGCGATTGCTGCGAGTGATTGTCGTGCGTGAATGTCATCAAAACGTCTCCTTCAGTCGTGTTTATTTAGCTGCCATGTAGCGATTAGCCGAAAATCGCCTTGAGAGGGCGGCCTCCGTCGTTGATAGGAATCGGCCGTCCAAGCGAGTCTGGCAGCATAAGACCCGGGTCGATGCCTAATGCCCAATAGATCGTTGCGGCCAAGTCCTCCGGACTTACCGGATGTTCTTTGGGATGAGCGGCGATCGAATCAGACGTTCCATAGGTGGTGCCGCCTTGAACGCCAGCGCCCGCTATCAATGCTGGAAACAGTGTACTCCAATGGTTTCGTCCCCAGACGGCATTTGCCTTTGGAGTTCGACCCATCTCTCCAAGAGCCACGACAAGCGTCTCGTCCAACATCCCCTTTTCGTCTAAGTCTTCCAGTAGCGCGGCACACGCCTGATCAAACGTGGGCAGCAGGTGTTTCTTCACGTCGTCGCTATTGCGATGAGAATCCCAACTGTAACCATCCACGCAGTCGTAGTGTACGGTCACGTACTTGACACCGGCCTCGACGAGTCGCCGGGCGAGCAGGCACGATTGTCCAAAGAGGTGATGACCGTATCGCTCGCGCAGTTTTACTGGTTCCCGCTGAACGTCCAGAGCGCGACGGGTGTCATTCGATGTCACCAAGGCCAAAGCGCGTTGTCGAAAGCGACTGTAGATGGACGTATCCGACCGGTCGAGTTTGCCGCGGGCGTCGTCGAGTTGGCGAAGTAGGGATTCTCGACGCCGCAGCGCATCCAATGTAACTTCTGGTGCCAGGCCTTCGATTTGATACGAAAGTTCGTCGTCCGTACAATCACGCCAATAGGGGTTGTCGGTTAAGCTGCGTTTCTCGATTGCAGTTGTCAGCGGGTTGTAGGCCAGGCCAAGCCAGCCGGCATATTGGCCCGGACGACGGTATTGACCGCTTTCCTGTAGACGTCCCAGCCAATTGGGGACGACCATATAGTTCGGCAGTGCACGTGTTAGCCCACCCGGCGCGCGTTGCGTCAGGTACTCGACAACCGAACCCATCGAGGGCCAGTCCTCGGGCGTTGCCAGAAAGCCTCCGCCCACCGGAATGTGCCACCGCTTTCCGGTTTGCAGGTAATGCCCGGCACCGCTGTGGTCGTTAAACGAGTGAGTCATCGTGCGAATGATCGAGTACTTGTCCGACACATTCGCCAAGCGGGGCAGGTGTTCGCTGATCAACAAACCGGGCGTGCGACAACCGATCGGTTGGAACGGACCGCGGATCTCTGGCGATGCGTCCGGCTTCATGTCGAACGTTTCCAGCTGGCTGGGACCACCGAAGAGGAATAGAAAGATGACGGACTTCGCCTTGCCGCCATGAAAGCCCGGCTGGGCCTCCAGAGCTTGTAGCAATCTTGGGACAGACAGCCCCAAAAGGCCCGAACCACCGGCCGTCAGCAGATGACGCCGCGACCATCCTTCACACGTTCGCTGTGACCGTCCAAGAATTGACAACATAGGCCCAATCTCCAGCCTCCTGAGAGAAATCGCCAAACCCTAATATATCAGAGGTTGCCGATGGATCCAATAAAGAAGGGTCTGTCGGGCTGGCACCGTCGATGCGCTTAAAGGAATAGGGAGTCACAGGTCAGACTCACCAATCGGCATGCAAATACCCCGCCTTTCCGGTTACAATGGCCAACCGAACCCGGTTTTGTTTGGCCTGCCTGCCTCCCTACTCGCCTAATCACGGAGATTCACCGTTGATGTTCTTGTCACACTGCACTGTCGTCAAACGGATCCTTATTGGGCTTTCGCTGGTTGCCGTCGTCACGACGGTTCAGGCGGGTGATCATTGGCCGGAATGGCGGGGAGAAAACGGCCAGGGACACGGCTCGGCCGTTGGCGTTCCTTGGCAGTGGAGCGAAGACGCGAACATCACATGGAAAACGGAGATCCCCGGATTGGGTTGGTCGACACCGGTTATCGCCAATGGCCGCATCTGGGTGACGACGGCCATCGATGTGCGGGCGAGTAAGGATGAGGCGGCTCGGCTGCGAAAGACCTCCACGAATTCCCAGCCGTTAATCATCTCGACCCATGTCAGTTTGCGTGCGGTCTGCGTGGACCTGCGGAGCGGTTCGATCCTTAAGAACATCGAAGTATTCAGCAAAGAGAATCCACAGTTCATTCAAATTGATAATTCATATGCTTCGCCGTCGCCCATTTTGGATGGAGACCGACTGTATTGCCATTTCGGACCGAACGGGATGGCGGCCGTTGATACTCGATCGAGTGAAGTACTTTGGATGAACAAGAGCTTTCAGGTTAAACACGAAAACGGTCCTGGCAGTTCTCCCATCTTGTGGAACGATCTTTTGATCGTGCACTGTGACGGAATTGATCAGCAGTACATCGTGGCCGTGGACAAGAACACTGGCGACGTCGTTTGGAAGACGACGCGTTCTGGCGCTATGAACGAAAACCCGCAATTGCGCAAATCCTACGCCACACCGCTCATTGTAAAAGTCGACGGCCAAGAACAGTTGTTGTCGACTGCTGCGGACTGGCTCTACGGATACGATCCCAAGACAGGTAGAGAATTATGGAAACTGAAGTTTGGATTGCTTGGTTTTTCCAACTCTTCACGCCCCGTCGCCGGGCATGGATTGGTCTACATTTGTACCGGGTTCATGAAATCCCAGTTGCTCGCTGTGCGACCTGGTACGGCCGATCGACCGGCCGAGGTCGCTTGGACCTACACGAAGCAAGTTCCAGCTGTCTCGTCCCCTCTACTTGTCGGCGATGAATTGTATTTCGCATCCGGCAAAGGAATCGCGACCTGTTTAAATGCAAAAACCGGCGCGCCGCACTGGACCGAACGTATCGGAAAGAGCTATTGGGCGTCGCCGATGTTTGCCGATGGTCGAATCTACTTCTTCGACAAGGACGGGACCACCACTGTGATTGGGCCTGGAACGGACTTCCAGAGCATGGCAACCAATTCACTCACGGGCAAGATTCAGGCCGCAGCGGCGGCAGTTGACAATGCTCTCATCCTGAGAACCGACAAGGCGCTATACCGAGCTGGACGTGATTGAACGAATCTCTGCGAGGGATACCAGGGTATCTATATCGATGCGCGAACAACATACAACACCGAAATTAAATTCGGATCGTTGCTAGTCGTGAAAGGAACTCTCTAATGACACTTTCCGTCGCCATCCTTTGCGCTGCTTTAGCAGTCGGCCAAAATGACAAAGAACCGCCGAAAGGAAATTTGAACATCAAGTTCCCGACGGTCGGCGGGACCCAAGTATGGTCAGATCAACGTGTCCAGGGCGATTGGAGAATCCAGAAAAATGTAGTGACTGGGCATTATCGGTTTCTCGACAACAACAATGTGCGTCACACGTGGGGCAGTCTCGAGCCCTGTGAAGTCGCATTCACCAAAGCGGTGAAAGCCGGCAAGATTCCCAGGCTAAAACGAGAGGCTGTCGTGATCATGCACGGGCTCGTGAGAACGCGAAACTCGATGGCTGGACTTTCTCGGCGAGTGGGGGAAGCGAATCCGGACTGGTCGGTCATGTCCGTTTCGTACCCCAGTGCGCAACAGACCGTCGAACAGCACGCAATCGCCTTGCGAAGAATCATCACCCGTTTTGAAGGAGTGGAGCGAGTTCATTTCGTCGGCCACAGTTTGGGTAATCTTGTGATTCGGCGGTACCTCTTTGATTTGCAGAAAAAACCGGCAAGGCTGCCCAAGACGGGCCGAATTGTGATGTTGGCACCGCCCAACCAGGGTTCTCGCCTAGCTGAGTTGTTTGAGAAGGATGCGATCTTTCGCAGTATTTGGGGCACCAGCGGTGCTGAAATCGCTGAATGGAAGAACCTCTCGAAGACACTTGCCGTGCCTCAGACTCAGTTCGCCATCATTGCCGGCGGTAGGCAATCCAAGGGCAGCCCACTCATCACCGGCAAGGATGATTGGGTAGTCAGTGTTGAGGAGACCAAACTGGCGGGCGCCCATGACTTCGTCGTCTTACCTGTGCTGCATAGTACGATGATGGACAATTCGAAAGTCCAACAGGCGACCATGCGATTCTTGCGCACCGGCAAACTGCGTGAGAATGCTCCTCGCCAGCCAATTGTCCCGTAGTTCACGTTCGCCGAACGTGACCTATTTGGGAACGAGGCGGACGCCACTTGCCTGCAGCACGGCTTTCTGCACTGCCAGGTCGTGTTGTGGTGGGAAATCGCTTGGTTTTTCGCCGTGAAGCACTCGGGCCAAGTCGAGAAAATCGCCGTCGTATCGCCCGCCTAATACCGGCAGCTCGACCGACTGCCGACCTCGCGCGTACTCTCCCTGCGGTTCGTCGAGTGTCAGGACCAATTGTGGTGCTTCGAGTGGGATTATCTCGATCGAGCCCTTCGTGCCACAGGCGACGAACTGTCGCCTACGACCGCCGTTCACTTCGACGACCGAGCTGCGGACGGTCGCGGTCGCTTTGGGGTACTCGAAGACGGCTAGTTGATTATCCGCCAGTGGGTCCTGGTCACGAGTGCGCCGCGTATAGGCTGTGACCCTGTCCGGTTGTCCGAGCGCCGTGACGACGGCATCAATAATGTGGCAGCCCAGCTCGAACATCGTTCCACCCGGGTACTCGGCTAATTGACGCCTTGTGGCGTCGTTGACTTTCTTGCTCATCACCGTGTGCACTTCAAAGATCTCACCGAGCCATCCTTCGCGGATAGCATTGAAGAGGAACTGAAATCCCGGGTTGTAGCGAAACATGTAACCCATCTGAACGTTGAGTTTTTTGATTGTCGCGTTCTTTAGGATCTTGTCGAAGTGCGCCAGGTCCTCACCTGCCGGCTTGTCGAGATGGATGTGCTTGCCAGCTTGGACGCAACGGTCGGCGACCTCCAGGAGCTGGCGGACCTCCGTTTCGACGGCAACCAATTGAACATCGGCTTGCCCCAGTAATTGCTCTTCACTGAGCCTTGGGACACCCTTGTAAGTCGGTGTGTCTTTGACGGTGCTCCACCGCTTGTCGTCCGGTTCGACGACGCCGACGAAGTCGTAGAGATCGGAAAACTTCCGCATCGTGCCAATCTTGCCACTGGCGTGCGCGTGTTTCGTCCCAATCTGGCCTGCCTTGATCTTGGCGTGTTGGGCGGCGAAGACTCGGCGAACGGCCGGATCGACGAGCGTTAGAGCGGGGAGCATCTGCAGGAACTGGCGGCGTGCTATCATGAAAATGACTCACTTCTAGATCAGCTATTGTGGTGTGTGCGAAAGCTTGCTCTCTGCAGCGACGCTAGCTATCCCGGCTTGGGAAGGCCGAATGGTTTTCGGTAATTCTTAGTCAACATTCCACTCGCTGTTTCGCTATTGGGAAACGTCTCTTTGACAGGGTCGAAATCGAGGCGGCCATCTGTTCGATACGCGATCTCACCGAGATGGACCAGCGCACAGCTTCGATGGGCGACGGTTGGATTGGCTCGCACCGTATCGTGACGACCTCGGACTGCGTCCAGGAACTCGGCCATGTGTTCAGCGTAGCCTCGTTGACCACGGAGTTCCTTGCCTTCGGTCGGTCCAGGTTGCGACTTGGGGCCAAGGAAAACACTAAACGCGCCGCGTCGTGAAAAGATCATATAGCCTTTAGTACCGTAGAAGACATTTCCGTTGTCAAATCCGTGCATCCCGTAAGCGGTGAATGGGTAGTTTTCGTAAATCAGCAGTCGTCCATCGTCATACTCGAAGACAACGTTCATGTTGTCGGGATAATCACTTGCGTGACCGTGCAGCAGCATCCGACTTCCGCGGGCGGTAATCTGTTTGGGCAATGAGGTAACTCCAAGGCCCCAGGCCGCCATGTCCAAGTCGTGAATGCCGTCATCCCCGATCTCGCCGTTGGCGTAGTCGCGGAACATCCGCCAAGTTGAATGAAAGCGATACTTGTTGAACGCATGATTTGGTGCGGGGCCAAGCCAACGATCGTAGTCAACGCTAGCGGGTGGCTGTGAATTCGGAACCGGCTTCACAGTATTTCGCACTTCAGCTGTCCAGGCGCGGGCTATCTTGATGTCGCCGATGATCCCATCCTGCAATAGTTTTTCCGCTTTTCGAGTGACAGGGCTATTCCTCATTTGACTGCCTTGTTGAACGATGCAGCCGAAGCGGTTAGCGGCGTCGATGATCATGGGTCCTTCATCGTAGACGTGCGATATCGGTTTTTCGACGTAACAGTGCTTCTTGTTCTGCATCGCTCGAATTGCAATCGGAGCATGCCAGTGGTGAGGTGTCGCAATGATCACGGCGTCCACTTCGGGGTCTTCAATTACATCTTCATAGCGTCGGGTCTTGTTTGTGGTGTCCGACCGATAACCACTCAACAGCTTTTCCGCCTTGTCAATTTGCGCCTGGTCGACGTCACAGAGCCAGCGAAACGAGATGTTCTCTCGGCGGGCCACTAGTCCACGTAGGTGGTGGCTCATGATGCCGCCACAACCAATGATTCCGAGGCGCACCCGGTCGTCGCTCTCGGCTGCCGATGTATGTACGCCAGCCAGCGTCGCCGCCGCTGCCGTCGCCGTTGTCGTTGTCGTGCGGAGAAAGGTACGCCGGTCGGGTCGGCTTGTCATGGGATAACTCCCTGGAAAGGATGGGTGAGTGGCGGTCTTCGCGGATGATCGCATGGTATCGCGGTCGGTTACGCGAGGCAAATCCGAGGCGCAAGATAGGTTTGCAACGAAGGGGCAACGCCCCGTTGCGTTTACCTAGCCCAGCCCGTCGGGCTGAGCTAGGTCCCACCATTAACCGTCAGGGCCAACGGTCCGGCCAGTTGCGGTCATCGGGTGACCAACCCATCGGACCTTTGGCCCGCTTATTCACCGGGCTCGAGGGCAACTTATCTTGACGGCTTCGCCGATTTTGGAACCGATGAGAACGTCGGAATACTCGTGCGGTAATTGGAAAGGCGAGGACCTGGCCGAGTTCGTCCGGAATCGATAGTCCGGCGAAACGGATCGTGGAGTTTTTCGACCATTTTCATGTTGGCTGCCGCCACATTATGGGACTCGCTGACGTCAGAGCGGAGGTCGAACAATTGTAGGAACGGGTTCTGTAGCAGTTCAGATCGATTTGGTTTTCGGCCAAAGTCCACTAGTGCCGCCGCCCAGGCGTCGTCTTGCTTGGGTCGGTTGCCATAATTACCTGGACAGCCGCTTCCGGGGCAAAACGCCAATTTCCAATCCGCGTTACGGATGGCAAACGCGCGGACCGATTGCAGGATCATGGTTTTTCGCGGAGCTTCGGCGGTTGGGGAAAGCAACAATGGTAGGAAGCTCACCGAGTCTGGACCCTGGGCGTCATCCAACGGTCTATCGATGATCTCGGCCAACGTTCCCATCAAGTCATGTAAGCCGATGAGCCGCTGACAGGAGGTCGATGCGGGAACTTCGCCAGGCCAGCGAACCAAGAATGGCACTCGAAATGCACCTTCGTAAATCGAGAACTTGAAGCCGCGAAAAGGCCCCCGGGCGAAATGTCCCTCGTCCTCGAGCTCCCGCAATTGGTTCACCGTCGCCTTGCGTCGTCGGCCCGCATACGACGCGGGCCCGTGATCCGAGGTGACGATTACGATCGTCTCGTCGGCCATGTCATGTTCATCAAGTGCCGTTAGGACTCGACCGATACAATGGTCGACTTCCATGACGAAGTCACCGTAGATGCCGATCCGACTCTTTCCTTCGAAGGCGCCGCTGGGACTGGTCGGCGTGTGCGGCGCGGTGAGGGCCAGATACAGGAAAAACGGCCGACCGGGCTGCTTGTTTTGGCGGGCCAAGAAGGACTCGGCTTCTGACGAGAACGTATCCAAGACCTTGGTGTCTTCAAAATCCTCGGCGGCCGGCCCAACCCGATTAAACGCACTCCAGCCCTTCTTGGCAGTCACTTTGCCGACCCAGTCCTGGTCTCGCACAAATGCGTACGGGTACATATCCAACGACCCGGGTAGAATGAACGACTCATCGAACCCGTACTGTCTCGGTCCGGTCTCAATCGGTTTGGTGTAGTCGACATTGTCGATGCCTTGCACCTTGCCGTCGACGGTGACCATTTTCGTTCCGAGGTGCCACTTGCCGATGTATGCCGTCTGGTATCCGGCCGGTTTCAGCAGTTTGGGTAACGTGAATTGCGTTGTCGGAAAACGAGTGCCCAAGAATCCCCATGCGCCGCCAGGCGATGGTGGACCAAATCGCCACGCATAACGCCCGGTCATGATCGCCATCCGTGTCGGCACACAGACTGAGTTTGGTGCGTGGGCATCCGTAAACCGCATCCCCTCTCTTGCTAGTCGGTCCATCGACGGCGTTTCGATTTGACAGAGCTCACGACCGAACGGTTTCGAATCGCCGTACCCCATGTCGTCCGCCAAGATGAAGACAATGTTTGGTGCGGTCTGCCTTGCGCCGAAACACGTGGTACTTAAGAGGATTATCGACAGCAGGGTGGCGGCGGGAACGCGTGTCGATACTCTGACGAGCCAGCAGCGTGTTAATTCACTCGGCCGCGCATTCGTCATCATGATGGAATGGAACAATTGTGTTTCTCGCAAGGCAAGATCGTGGAGAGTGGACTAACCAGAATCTCGTGAATTATCAGGTGCCGTTAGCAAGGCGTCAAATTGAGTGGCTGAAATCGACCGGCGGCTCGTGAGACTAGTGCCACGCGGGTGACGGTTGCGAATGGTTCAGGAAGCACTGTAACGGAGCGGGCGTCAATTTCGGCAGAAAAGCGCTGACTCGATGGTAATGCCCGGGCCAAACCCGATCGCGACGCAGGGTAATTCTGCGTTGTGATTTTGGAGTTCCTGAATGAGAAACAAGATCGTAGCCGACGACATGTTGCCGAAGTTCTCCAGGACGTGATATGAAGCAGCCAAGTCGTCGCGAGTTAGGTTCATTGCATGCTGAAAACTCTGTAGTATTCGTGGACCGCCCGGATGCGCTGCCCAGGTTTTGATGTCCGAGGGTTTCAGATCGAATTGACTGAGCCAGGTCTCCATCCAAGGTCTCAGATTGTTCTCAATCAAAGTCGGCAGCTCCGCGGAGAGTGACATGTCAAAACCATGATCTCCCACTCGCCATGACATCATGTCTCGACTCTCCCTGATCACTCCTGTACCACAATCCAGCAGGGGCCAGGCCTTGGCAGAGTCCTCATCGCGTCCAAGTACCATAGCGGCGGATCCATCCGCAAATAGTGCATTGGCCACAATTTGTTCCGCACTGGCCTGATATTGATAGTGCAAGCTGCAGAGTTCCGTCGAGCAGAGGAGTACACGGGCGCCGGGGTCGTTTCGGCAAAAAGCGTCCGCCACCCGCAGGCCGTTGATGGCGCCGTGACAACCCATAAACCCTACATGCGTGCGGGGTGTGTTGGGATTTAACGGCAATGACTGAACCAAATCAACATCAAAACCAGGTGCCACCAGACCGGTACAGGATACCGTTACCAAATGCGTTATCTGGTCGCTCTGGACTCCCGCCTGTTCCAGCGATCGTTGCGAGGCGACCTGTGCCAGTCCGCCGGCGTGTTGTTCAAAGCACTGCATACGGGCGGCAGTGCTCGGACCGACATCACTTGTTGATGTCACCGGCGCATAGAGCGATTGTCTTTCACGCAAATCACCTTCAGAGGCTGCCAAGAGCACGCTGTGGCGTCTCTTCACCTTCGTTTTTTTATAGAGGATGGGTAGCAAACGCCGATGTTGTTTGTCACCGTTGAAGAAATGTTCTGCAATCTGTGTGCTGTCCGACTGGGTGAAATGATAATCGGGAACAGCCGTTCCTATTCCTAGTATGGCAGTCATGAGGGACACTCTTCCTGTTGCCAAGGTGCGTTAAGGTGTTTGATAGCCGGCGCGGCGAACCAAGGGCAATACTTGACGACACTAACCAACCACTTGATCATTAGCGGGCGTTTCAACACGTATCCGCAACGTCGGCACCATTTCTGCCGGTCGTGAATCTGTCGTTCATGATATAGTTTCCATTTTTCGGTCAGCGAATCGTCCCACTCTTTCACTGCTGATAGGACGAGCGGTACGCAGGCCACCGCTGAGGAAAGTCCCCACCCCATCCCCTCGCCAGTAAAAGGTTCCACGTAGCCCGACGCGTCCCCTAACACAAAAACTCGCCGCGCCGCCACGGGTTTGGTGACGCGCGTCAGCTTGACGGTACCTTGCCAGTTTAGTTGTTCCACATCTACAGGTAACGTGAGGCACGCTTCCTGTAAGACTTCCGCGGCGAGCGTTCCGAGGTGTAGGCCGTTCTTAAGCAACGCGGAATCGAGTGCCGCGGCCAGATTCAGCGATTCGTCCTCCAACATTACCGCTCCCACATAACCTGGCCGGCCGACCGCCATGAAAATGGTACCCATCTTAATCGTCCCTCGTTCGATCGGTGCGACTACTCCGGCTCCTATGTAGGCATCCTGGTCGATGTCTGTGTGAAACTCCGTTGTCCGAGTTAACAGTCTTCGATTCAGCCCTTCACACACCAAGACGATTTTTCCTCGAATGGAAATCGACTCGTTATGTCGCGTGAGAATGACCTCGCGGTAATCACTGGTGAGAGAACTAAGTCGCGCCTCGCTCTCCGGCAAGAACGCGGCTCCGGCATCGATGGCCGACCTCACCAATTGGGCGTCGAGATGAGTTCGGCTGATCGACAAACCGGACGGAAGTGACAGCGTCGCAGTTCGCCCACCCGCCCGAAGCTCAAAAGCGGTCAACGAAATGGCACCGGCAGCACAAACATCGTTCAACACACCCGCACGCTCCAAAATCGATATGGCTCGCCCGTTTAGGCAGCAGCCGCAGACCTTCCAGCGCGGAAATGAAAGACGATCTACTAGTAGTACTTTGGCCCCGGCACGGGCGAGTTGCCGTGCCGCCAAGGAGCCGGTCGGGCCAGCACCGACGACCACCACGTCCCAGAGTTGGTCGACCACCCCTGCGAAATCGAGCGTTGGGCAAACGGTTTTTTCTAAGGAGATGGTTTTTTCCATGTGAGTACAAATCGTTCGGGCCAATGGCGCGCGATCTGATATTTCGTCAAACCCGCCTGTTTGACCAGTTGTTTTATTTCGACCAGCGTGAATGCTCCTTCCACCGAACGAGGGCCATCGACGTGGACGACAGGAGAGCGTGTGATTAATCGCGTTCCCGCCCAACACATTAAATGGGCCCATCGGCCGCGGTGAAGGTCCGCCGCAACCACCAGATGCCTGGCGGACTCGGCCATTCGCCTGAGCAGATGGACGACATCTCCATCCGCCAGATGATGTAGAAACAGGGAACAGATAACGATGTCGTGATGGGTTGGTAAAATCTCGTCAAGCACATTCATTTGCAAGAAATCTGCGTCTATTTTTGCCTGGTCCGCTCGGTGTCGCGCGGACTCCAGAGCCACAGGGCTCATGTCACAGCCAGTGATCTTCAAGTCAATTCGCGCTGCTTGAGCTTTTGTCTTAAGCCACACCAGTAGGTCGCCGCTTCCACATCCCAGGTCCAAGACCGCCACTGAGTCCAGTTGGTTTTCCCGACAGTAGGATTCGATCGGCCGCCACACCAACCGGTGTGTGCGAGTCAACCAATTGATCCGTGACAGCCCGGTCAGAGCCTGCTTGTGCAACCGTTGATCAAGTTGAGGATCATCCATCAACTCGGCTTGCCGATGGCGGCTTGTTAAATCGGGCCAAAACGAGATGTTTGAAGATCGTGTCACGGTCACTTAGTTCAAAGGTCATGTCAGCAAACAAGATTAACTACCAGAGTATACTGGCTGCGAACCTCGCCGATGGAGCTTCGACGTGTCTGTGCCCTCTTTGGCTAGCGCTTTCGGTTTAACGAAATCTCCACGTGAAAAAATGCGGTGACGTCACCGCACTCCAAAATGGCAGGTGGAGCTTGGGCGAAGAACTCCTCGGAAATCGCCACAGAACCTACAATTGGACCCTACGGCTGAACATTGACTCCCTTGCTGCAGAAGAAAAATACTCACACCTGGCTAGTCGCATGCCATCTTCAAGCTGCCCCAGACGAAATTGAAGTGAGTGAGACCTGCCTAAGCTCGCACTGTTCATGCGATTTGAACACGAAGAGCTGCACTTGTTGGTGCAAGTGAAATGGCGGAGACCACTCGGTCCGTTTAATGGCTGTGGTGTCGAATTCATCACCCAGTTGAAGGATTTTCCTGAAGAATTTTCCATTTCAGAGTGAATCCAGCTGGCCGGTAGCGTAAGCCTCGCGACCACGAACGTCTTGTCGGTGCAATGTGTGGCACTGGCTTCGCCAGTGCCACACTGTTTGCACTTGGCTAGGGCCAACCCGCTCGGTGCCGTATAATAATACGGTCCCCGCAGAAACTCTCGGAGCCCTATCGATGAAACGCTCGGTTCTTGTGACTCTGGCCATTCTGCTGTTGGTTGCCGACGCGGCGAACAGCGATGAATACGTTATCGCCGTCTCGCGGGAAACTCATAAAAACCCCCAGTGGGCGCGAGTCGTCGATGCACTTGTCGCCAAACACGAAAACGCAACGGTTGTCACCTATGACAAACATGTTCTCGATTCGTTGGATGCGCTGCGAGAGCGGCATCCGCGATACACGTGTTTCGTCGCTTCGCCACTCGAGGCCGGACGACAATTCGTGGCAGACGTCCATCGGTTGACACGGCAATTTGACGATGATCCCTATACGGACACGCTGTGGGGAATCCTCACAGGTTTTGACGCGAACAACGCTCTGGAGATCGCCAAACACCAGAAACCGCTCGTGGTACGCAAAGTCGCATCGGGCACCGAAATCGCGCTGGAAATGTGTACCCAAGGCCTGTGGTACGACGAATTGGTCAAAGAGAGGAAAGTCGTCAAGGAAGCCGGCGGCGAGGCCGAACTGACGCGTGGACCCGCTGACACTACTCACGCCCTTGCCGAGTCGTTGACCGATTATTCCGCCGACTTGTTTGTGACATCGGGGCACGCAACGGCGCGTGATTGGCAGATCGGTTTTCGATATCGCAACGGCCAATTTCGTTCCAAGAACGGTGAGATGTTTGGTGTACCGACCGACGGTAAGCGATTCGCGATCCACTCCGAAACGCCGAAAGTCTACCTGCCGATTGGCAATTGCTTGATGGGCCACATCGACGGTCCCGACTCGATGGCACTGGCGTGGATGAACAGCGTAGGTGTTCGCCAGATGATTGGGTACACCGTCGTCACCTGGTACGGTTACGGCGGTTGGGGAGTGCTCGACTACTTTGTCGAACAACCCGGACGATACACATTCGTCGAGGCGTTTCATGTGAATCAACATGCGTTGGTGCACCGTCTCGACAGCTACTTTGAAGATGCGGCCAAGGTCGAGGTTTCCCTCGAATTCGGCAGCAGAGCGTCAGCATCGCCCAATGAGTCGGGGCGGGCGCTCGGTCTCACCGCACACGATGGGCAAGGTCTGTTGTGGGACCGCGATACCGTCGCGTTCTATGGAGACCCAGGCTGGACGGCCACAATGGCCCGGCAAGAGAAACGATATGATCAGCAGCTGACGGTCAATGGCAGCACCTACACGCTCACGGTCACTCCGAAACGGGGCGACGACTCGTTCGATCCCGTGAACGTAAACGGTTCTCAACGCGGCTGGCGACCGATTGTCGAGCTGCTACCTCACCGGGTAGGCGATGTCAAAATCATTGAGGGCGCGGACCTGAAGCCAGTCGTGACGGACGACTTCATACTGGTACCCAATCCCCGCATCTGTGACGGATCTCGCATTTATCGCGTCATTTTCACCGCGTCACGCATCGATTGAATTTGCGGGAAACGACGGAGCCGTGTCAACCTGTTCCACTTCGTCGGGGTGCAGGTATTTGTCGACCTTTTTCGGCAACTCGATTAATGCCGTTCTTCCAGCCATGGCCAACAGTAGCAGGAATCCGGCCCCACCTATCGCTTTTGTCACCGGTCCATTGACATGGTCTCCCATGATGTCGCGGCGACTGGTCAACCATAAGAGAACTCCGGCTACCAACGGAGCCCCAACGACGGTAACCGCTTGAGCGGCAATGATCGTGGGCGTTCGGTCGAAGTCGAGAACGATTGCTGCCAGGCCGACCGCCATACCGGTCAACAGGGCGACGGTTGTCAGGACCCGCGGTCCGAGGTCGGTCGGTTTACTGCCCAGTCCCAGTCCATCGGCCGCCATGAAGCCGCCGATCATCGAGTTGACGAGGAAGGATGAATAGGCGGCCGAAAAGAGCCCGACACAAAATACGACTTTGCCAACGGTGCCAAAGGTAGGTTGGAGCGCGACGGCCACGTCGACAGGACTGCTGAGGCTCACTTTTTCCCCGGTGTAGAGGCCAGCGGCCGCAGTGGCCATCAACACGATCGTGATCACGGCCATGATGACCGATCCGACACGCGCGTCGACCAAGCCGCTCTGCAGATCCTCCATCTGCCATCCCTTTTGTCGAACGAGATAGGCCTGATAATACGCGGCTGTGATGACGAAGGTTGTGCCGACCAGGCCGAGCAGAGCTAAGTCAAGGTCACCGAAAGTTGGGACGACGAGTCCTTTCGCTGCCGCACCAAGGTCGGGCTGTAGCTTTATTAGATTGATTGAAAAGCTGATCAGCATGACCGCAACCAAGCACATCATGACACGTTCGAGGGCTTGGTAGAGGTTTTTGAAAGCGAACATGAAGGAAATCGCAATGACGTTGAAGACCACCACCAACGCACCGATAATGTACTTATTGTCGATAAAAGCCTCGAATGCGGCAGCGACACCAATGTTGTTTCCGGATTGGAATGCGGCGGAGATAAAGAAGACGCAGATGCCCAAGAGTGCTGCCAGCCGCTTGCCCGCCTTGTCTCGCACCAGGTCGCCCGGTGCCTTGGACGCGACAACTCCCAATCGGGCGCCCATGGTCATGTAGACCATCATGAAGCCAACCGCGACAACGACCACCCAAAGCCTGGAGTACTCGTGATTCGCACCGACTGTTGAACTGGTGAGGATGCTACCTGGGCCGATCACGACACAGGCCGTAATTAGGCCTGGACCAACTCGTTGATACCAGCGACGAGGTTCTGCGGAGGGTTTTTCTTTGTCCGACATGGCAAGACTCCAGGATGTCCGGTCTGTTGGCCTTCGCGACCGCTCGAGAGAAAAAAAGTCCGCAGTGCGAAACGAGATTGTAGAGTCTCGCTCCTCGACATGCGAGCGTTGCAACGGTCAGAGCGAGAGTCTTTCGGCTCGCGTCGCAAGCCGCGGAATCAAAGCCGCTGTCTAGCGGACCACAGTTTGGTACGCTCGGTCTGGGTGATCGGTAAAAAAACCGTCCACTTGGCCATCGGTCACCAACTGTTTTACAAGCGTCTCGAAATCGGCCACCCCGGCGGGTAGTTGGTCGGCTCGCAGCGTATAGGGGTGAACGACCATTCCCGCCGCATGCGCCTGGTTGACCAGGTCGGACCAACGGCCCTTCGGTCCAAAGTCGTGGCGCAAAAGCAAGAAATCGGGCCCGATTCCGGCGGCGTACGCGGCCAACGTCACCATGTTCATTTTCCCGCCGTCGACTCGGAATTCGCCATTGTCAGCCCGGACGACATCAGGGAGCGCAAGGAGCTGCACCAGCCGCAGCTGGCAGTCCAACTCCTGGTGAATCCGTTGCAGTTCTTGTACGTCGAAGCACTGCAAGAAAGCTGCGCTGTTCTGGTCCACGTAGCCGTACTTTTTAAGGGTCTGAATGACGACCCGACTGATATCAAATCCCTGTTCGCGATGCCACTTCGGTTGCTTTATTTCGGTGTAGATTCCAACATTCCTGCCGGTAGATTGATTCAATCCCTGGATGAATTCGATCTCTTCAGCCAAAGTGTGGAGCGAGAAACGCGATCGCCGCAACGGGAAACGATCCGGATAGACGGCCTTTCTTGGATTTGCTGTGGTCCGCTCTCGTACCTGCAACGAGCGAATTTCTTCAAGCGTAAAATCGACCGCGTAGAACCGCTTGTCGTCTCTCGCTCGGTCTGGAAACCGCTCGGCCACGTCCGTGACTCGATCCAGGTGAATGTCGTGCGTCACGATGGGATGGCCGTCACGAGTCAAGACCACGTCCTGTTCGAGAAAATCAGCGCCCATGCCATATGCCAACGCCTTGGCAGGCAACGTGTGTTCCGGCAAATAGGCCGAGGCACCGCGGTGAGCAATCACGAGTGGACGAGCTCTTTCCTCGGCGGCAATTTGAACCGTGCCCAACGCGAGCAGGAACAGTCCACATACGGCGGGTGTTTGCGGGATGAATCGTGGTTGCATGGAAGGCCACTTCCTTTCCTTTGACGCGTGATTTTCGACCGACTTCGCGGTCAGCTACTCCAGTCGCTCAAAAGCGATGGTGCAACAAAGAGTCGTGATGCGATCGGACTCTTGAATTATCATGTGGTGTTTGGCTTGCGCCCGCTGGCCGCTCAGGGAACATGAGCGTACCATGCGTTGGCTCAACTCACCAGTAAACCGAAGAGTCACATTATGTGCTTCTTGAGATTTAGGCCGTCAGCGATCGTTCTCATGTTGGCGGTGATTTTGCTCACTACAAGCGTCGCTCAAAAGGGCGCAACGCAGGACGACGATCCGGTTGTTCGTCCCCGAGTGTTCCTCGACAAATCTCCCCGTATTGTCTGGTACCAACTCAATCGTTTAACCAATCAGCAGTTACTGATGGTGGAGCGAAAAACGGGTGACCCGAAATACGCACCCGTCTACACAGCGATTTTGATTCGGCCCGGGATGTCGATGCAACATCGTGAGAGTGCCCTCGCCGCCCTGGAAGATACGAATCAAAGCGATTCAGTCACGGAGCTGCTGGCGGTATTCGCTTCATTGGACGAAGATGACAAATCCAGCCAGCGGGTGGGGCGTCAATTGGCGACGCTCTTGCTGAGGCAACCGCTTAAGGTGCTGGTACAACACGCGGATAGATTCGCGGAAGCAGCTGACGGGGACGGAGCGTTGCAGCGAGCTACTGCCCTGGCCGGACTGGTTGCTGTCGGACGGATCGAGCAGGCGGAGGCGATGGCTCAACGTGGGCCGGTTGCCAGCGCCGATTTCCTGCTGGCGATTTCTCTTATTCCCGATCTGAAGCTCCGCCGGCGCTCGCGACAAACAGTGTTGGATTTCCTTGTCGATGGCCAACCGAAGAGTGTCCGCCGCAAGGCAATTCGCGCGTTGTCGTCGGTCATGGAGCCTGGCGATGACACCTTTGCTACTGTCGCGCCGTTCATTATGAAATCTGAATTTCGTGATGCTGCCGTGAAGACTCTTCTCGCCGTCCCAACGGCCGACCGTTCTCGTGAGATTGCCGAAAGGCTGATCGTCCAACTCGTCGAAATTGCCGAAGCAACCGTACCTGCCGAACGGACGACCGATCCGTTTATCGAATCGATGCAGTTGGCAGAACAACTGCTGGTCGGCATTCCACTGGAGTCGGCTCGCCGGTACCGGGATCGATTGCGGGAGGTCTCTGTGAGAGTCGTATTGATCCACACCGTCGAAGAGGAGATGCGGTACGACACACCCTTCTTTGCTGTCGAAGCGGGTCGGTCCGTGCAAGTCGTTCTTCAGAATGAAGACCTGATGCCGCATAATTTGGTGATTACAGCACCCGATGCTCTCCAAGAGGTAGCCCAAATGGGCGCCCTGTTACCAAAGGGAGAAGGTGCCGAGGCAAAACAGTACGTCCCCAAATCACCGCTGGTCTTGTTCGCAACGGAAATGGTTCCCGCCGGGAAACAGGAACGGCTCACCTTCACCGCCCCAAGTGAACCGGGAGAATACCCCTTTGTCTGTACGTTTCCCAGGCATTGGATGAGAATGTACGGTGTCATGGTTGTCGTCGAGGACCTCGATGAGTGGTTGAAAAATCCCGTCGAACCGAGCGACCCGATCGGAAGTAACCGCGCGTTTGTGAAGAGTTGGATGATCGACGATTTTCCGGTAGACCTGCAGGCGGATTTGCGAGGTCGTTCGTTGGAGATTGGCGAACGGCTGTTTGTTGAAGCCACCTGCGCCCTCTGTCATAAGGTCAACGGAACGGGTGGCGCAGTCGGGCCAGAGCTGACCGACGTGTTGAAGCGGTGGAAGGGAGATCACCGTGGCATCCTCCGCGAGATTCTCGACCCGTCACACAAGATTGATCCCAAGTACGCTGTCCAGGTGATTTATACGGTCGACGGCTTGATTGTGTCGGGGATTGTTGATTCTGAGGACAAGGAGGCCATTGCGATTCTGGAGAACCCCGAAGCAAAAAAACCAACGGTGATCGCCATCAAGGACGTTGACGAGCGGGTGAGATCGTCCAAGTCGATGATGCCCAAAGCGCTGTTGGATCGATTCAGTCGTGACGAGATCCTCGAGATTCTGAATTATCTCGAACAGGCATTCATGCACGCACACGAGCACAAGCACTGATTGGACTTGGTAGAATTCTGAAGACGCCAAGACATCTCCTCCCGCCAGGATATTTTCAAGAATGACAACAACGACACGCTGCGGCCGGTTCCTTTGCTTGCTGACGATGCTGGCAACCCTCAATAGCGGCCTCATTCTTGCTGGCGAGAATGGAATCCGTGTTGTTGTCTGGGATGAACAACAGCCCGCACAACGCCAAGCGTATCCTTCTTTTTTGGGTCAGTACATTTCTGATTACCTCAAGCGTCAACCTCAACTGCAAGTGCGGTCTGTTTCCATTGACGATCCTGAGAAGGGTCTTTCGGATGAAGTACTCGACCAATGCGATGTGCTGATCTGGTGGGGGCACGTACGTAACGGCGACATCAGCGAGGCCGAAGCAGAGAAGGTTGTTTCACGTGTTCGCGAGGGCAAACTTGCGTTGTTTGCTCTGCACTCCGCCCACTGGGCTACGCCGTTTGTAATGGCCATGCACGAACGGGCCAAGGATGATGCGTTGGCAAGCTTGGATAAGGCCAGCCGAGAGAAAGCAACGGTTGAGTTCTCGGGGAAGATCGTACGCAGACCTCCATCACGACACGTGCGTTTGAGTCCTAAACCGG
This sequence comes from Planctomycetaceae bacterium, assembly GCA_012959465.1. GTDB lineage: Bacteria > Planctomycetota > Planctomycetia > Pirellulales > Pirellulaceae > UWMA-0346. Next base: position 19,053 of record DUDC01000279.1, on the reverse strand, counting down.
TTTTCCAATGGCTGTCTGATGGGACGGTTCACATCAAGATAACTCGTCCAAATTGTTGTTTCCCTGCCTATCGCAACCATGGATTGCCGAGCCGCATTCGCACGCTTGCCCCGCAGCACCCGATCGCTGCAGGCATCCCGGAGGATTTTGAGTTATCGCAAACCGAAATGTATGACGAACCGTTCCACGTGCCCGAGCCGGATCTGGTGCTGTTCGAGGAGCGTTGGGAAAAAGGTGAGCACTTTCGCAGCGGCATGTTGTGGCGTGTTGGTAAGGGTGAAGTCTTCTACTTTCGCCCCGGGCACGAGACGTTCGCCGTCTATACGGAGCCTATCCCGATGAAAATTTTGGAAAATGCAGTTCGGTACTTGGGCCGCAAGACCGACGCGAGCTCCAACAATTAACCACGAGTCTCCGTCACTGCCCTCTTTTTCCGAGTGCCCGCCCTGCGGCGTGACCATCGCGAGACGGCCGCCGGCTTGACGTTGGCCACATGGATGTTAGTGTGCGTAGAACACTATAGTCTATGGGACCGGAGTCACGGCAATGCAATCGCCGCTCAATGAGTTCTCGCTGCCGCTTTTGACGGACCTTTACCAGTTGACCATGGCGTTTGGGTATTGGCGGCAGGGTCGCGCCGAGCGGGGTGCGGTGTTTCACTTGTTCTTCCGCCAAATGCCGTTCAAGAGTGGATACGCCATCGCTGCGGGCATGGGCCCCCTTCGCCAGATATTGGCCGGGTTTCGTTTTTTAGATTCTGATCTGCAGTATCTGGCGACGATTTGTGGCAACGATGGAAAGGCGATCTTCAATCAGGAATTTCTCCGTTACCTGGAACAGTTGAAGTTGAGCTGCGATGTGGACGCTGTCCCGGAGGGGACTGTCGTCTTTCAAAACGAGCCCTTGTTGCGGGTCCGCGGACCGATTCTTCAAGCTCAAATCTTGGAGACGATTCTGCTAAACGTTGTCAATTTTCAGACATTAATCGCCACAAAGGCGGCCAGGATTTGCTCGGCGGCGCAGGGTGAACCCGTGCTGGAGTTTGGGCTGCGACGCGCGCAGGGAATCGACGGCGCACTCGCTGCGAGTCGCGCGGCATACGTCGGTGGTTGCGCCGCGACATCAAACGTGCTTGCCGGCAAACTGTACGGTATTCCCGTGCGTGGCACCCATGCCCATAGCTGGGTCATGTCGTTTGACGACGAGGCGATGGCCTTCTCCGAATACGCAACGGCGATGCCGAACAACTGTGTGTTCCTGGTCGATACGTACGACACTCTACAAGGGGTCCGCCACGCCATCGAGGTCGGCAGGCAGCTGGCAACAACCGGTCACCGCATGGTGGGGATTCGATTGGATTCGGGTGATCTGGCCTACCTCAGCATCGAGGCCAGAAAGTTGTTGGATGAAGCAGGGTTTGAGGACGCATCGATCGTCGCCTCGAACGACCTAGACGAACATTTGATCGAGACGCTAAAACACCAAGGCGCCAAGATCGCCGTGTGGGGCGTCGGCACTAAACTGGTGACGGGCTACGACCAACCAGCACTGGGAGGTGTCTACAAACTTGGCGCCATTCAGGACGAAGATGGGCAATGGCAACCCCGCATGAAGTTCTCGGAACAGCCGGTTAAGTCCAGCATTCCAGGAATCCTGCAGGTCCGTCGCTTTGAATCCCAAGAACGGTTCATTGCGGACGCCATTTATGACGAACTGTTGGGCGGTGTCGATCCAAGACGGACGATTGTCGATCCACTTGATCCGCTTCGTAAACGATTGATTGAAGGAGACGTTGTGCACAACGATTTGCTAAAACCATTACTGCGCGATGGCGCGCTTGTCTCCGCCGATGAATGCCTAGAAGTTGCTCGAGAAAGGGCAAATGGCCAACTTCAACGCCTGCACCAGACCGTTCGCCGTTTGGTCAACCCGCACGAGTATCCCGTTGGTCTCGACATCGCTCTACACGAACAGCGTCTCAAGATGATGAATCGGTAGGCAGCAGTGAGGGTCAACGGGTTTTCGTCGAAGATCTTTCATGAGTTATTCGTCAATTTTCATTTGTCATTGAAGGAAGATACGCCGGACGCTCCCTCGATGCAATACAGCACCTCTTGCCGGCCGTTCCGTTTTTCTCCAACTCGGAGGTAGACCAGACCATCGCAAATAGCTGGACTTGCAAACGCGTCATTGCCGAGTTTGTTTTTGGCGATTTCGTTATAACCGGTCGTGTCAGCACGAAACACAATCGTCGTGCCGCTGGCATTCGCGGCGTAGATGAGACCTCCCGCGACAACGAGCGAAGCACTGAAGCTGGATCCGGCAAGACGCTTTGACCAGTGTTCTTTTCCACTTGCCGCATCCCAGCAATAGACGATGCCGGTATCGGTTGCGCAATACAACGCTCCATCGTAGAGCAGCATCGATGGTTCGTACGCTTTGCGGCGATTACTCCAAACTCTCTTCCCCTTCGCGTCGATGCATATCGTCTCGTTTTGAGGATACCCTCCACTGGCGAAGATATGATTGTCGTCCCATACGATGGTGCCGCAGGTCGCCTCGGCAGTTCCTCGACAAGACCAATTCTTCTCGCCAGTTTCCGGATCGAAGCTCTCCACTTTCTCGCAACCGCTCAGCAGCAATTGGTCCACCCCGCCGACATGCGCGATAATCGGTGAGGAATAAGTCGCAATTGCCGGGCGGCGGACTCGCCAGATGGTCTCTCCTGTCTTGCGGTCGAGTGCCGAGAGATGACCGCCGCCCCGGTTGTCAGCGGCGAAAATGACCGCCGACTTGTAGATCAATGGCGAGGCAGCATATCCAAACTTCGAGTTGAAGTTACCGAGTGATTCTTGCCAGGCGAGTGACCCATCTGGAAGGAGCGCCGTGGCGATTATCTCACGGTCGTTGAGAAAGGCTGTGAAGATCTGCTTGCCATCACAGGCGATGGTGCCGTTCGCATTGGTGCCCTTTGGATGGAGTTCACGCGTTGCCGGAAAATTCCCTTCGTGGACCTGTGTCTGCCAAAGAATGCTGCCATTGGTTCGATCGACTGCCAGGACGGACTGAGTCTGTTTGTCATCGTCCGCCGTGGCGAGGTAAACGGCGTTTCCGCAGACAACCGGAGAACCGTGGCCTCGCCCGGGAATGTCGACTTTCCATCGCACACTGTCATTGGCACTCCACTGCGTCGGCGCATTCCCGATGGCCACTCCATTTCCCTGCGGACCACGCCACCAAGGCCATTCCGATTCTACGGAGACCGTCACGGCCAGTTCTTCAACACGTCCACTAGACGTGCCACCACGACCGCAACCGGTAAGCAGAGTGATTCCTGTAATTAGTAAAATCAGCGGAGAGACGAACGATTTACAACGCATCAATAAGACCTCAGTAACAGCGAACAATTTGGATGATTTGGTCTTCAAAAGACCGCGACACTCTGTGCGTGAGATTGTGAGCACGAATCACAGTCTCACACCAAGACGCAAGTTAGCGACATAGAATATCGAACATACATTGAACAGCAAACATTGAAGAGCGGAGTTTCAATCTCAGCAGGCGAGTTGCTATTTCTGTGAAAGTTGCTTTATCTCGTTCGGCGTCAAGACTCGATCGAATACGGCAACTTCGTCGATACGTCCCTCCCAGTTCGACTGATTGTCGCTTCGCCCGCCGATAAACATTTCGGGGATTATCGAAGTCCTGCTCACGCGAGCAGCGATTTCCGATTTGCCATTGAGATAGACGGTCACCTCTTCTTTATTTCGTACTAGCGTAACGTGGTACCACTGCCAACGTTCGAGTTGAGTCTTGCCGACAATTCGATCATCCGCCAGGCCTTTTCCGTATCGAAAGACAAGCCGCCCAGGAGCTTCACCGCCCGTTAGTCCGAGGTGATCACCGAAATTGCTTGTGCCGTGCTTGTGGTCTCGCGAGACCAACCAACCGGTGATGTCGCGGGCATTCAAGGGCAAACCATTCCAGCACCAGAGGGCTACGGAGTACTGGTCACCTAACTGGGAGAATCGCGCCGCGAGTCGTCCTCCGGCGAAATGTGCGGCACGGTTGCCGGGCCACGTTTGGTTGTCATCCGTGGCTGCCACGCCCGGAAGGAAGAAAACGACGCCGTCTTCAAAGTGGCCGTTGCGGTCGTTTCCCGACGCATCGGCCGCCAGCGGTCCCGCCAAGTCGTCCATTCGCCAGAAGGCGATCGGTCGAGCGGACAATGCCGCGTCGTCGGCCCGTATCGATGAAGGCACTTTGCGGCGTCGCTGTCCTACGACCTGCTCCAGGAGCTGCAATGCCGTTTCGACGATTTTCGGTTCCGCCTGAACTTCCAAGCCTGCGGACCGCGCTGCCCAGGTGTTGTATCCGCCGAGAAGATGTTGTTCAGGCGGTGGAATGTAGCCGTCCCCTCCATTGGCCAGCTCGATCACCATCGTTTTTAGCAGTGGACTCTGTAATTTGATTTTCAACCCGGTCAAAGCATAGGTCTCATTGGGCGTGGTCGCGATGCAGATGTCACCGATCCTCAGCGCCTGAATTACAATTACCGTCGATTGCCGTTCGTGCAAGATAATCTGTTCCAGAGCGTAGACTTCCTGCTGCGTCGTTGGGCCCTTGTCTCCCATCGACTTGATGATCCCCTCTGCCCACTCGAGTCGTTGCTGATCCGGAACTCGGTAGTTCAAAGTCATTCTGCGTTCGGCCATTTCGACATCTGCTTCATCTCGATAAGTGATTTTTCGATACGCGGACATGCCGAGATCAAGCAGCCCCGCCGTGTACTCGTCAATCCCCGGTTCAACTCGCTTATCTGCTGGTATCGCGTAGTCCCGCTTCCAGATATCACCACTACAGCCGTGCGACATGATGCCAACGAAAGGCGCCTCCTTGCTGTCTACTGGTAGGCCGTTTTCCGCAGCGATGCGGCCCTTAAATCCCTCGCAAAAAAGGCCGTAGTAGTCGGCACTCAGCGGTTTGTCGCCGAAATAGTGCATCGAGAAATTTGCCAAGAGGGCCAAGGGCCGTCCTGTTTTCGATCGGAAGGCGATCATGGACAATTGCGGATCTTCCGGGCCGGATTGGCCCGTCACGTTGTCCCAGTCTGCTCCCGCATGCATGGTGGCGCGAACGGTTGGATTGCCGAATGGGTCGTTTACCAGTCGATCCGGTCGGCGGATCCAACGCCGCAACGCGGTGAAAGAGCCAGCCTGCGTTGAGCCCCAACCAACTTCTGCCGGCTGGAGATTCTTCTCGGCGGCGGCGATGGCCTCCGCTAGTTTTTCACGAAGGAAGGGAACGTAGGTCGGATCGGCGTCCGTACCCAGTGCGCCCATACAGGATGGTGCTGTATGCGTGTGCGTTGCGGAGATCATGATCTGGTCCGGGCGGAGTTTGGTTCGTTGGGCCGCCAACTGCTTTGCTTCATCACACAGCTGCCGTGGGATCATACAGCTATCGACGACCACCAAGGCGATTCGAGAGTTTCCAGATTCGATAACCAACGATCGAGCGTTTACTGGCGTGTTAACCGCGTTGGCACTCCGCGTGAGCATTCCGCCATTGACGAACACGGGGAATTGCGGTGGCGTCACATTTGTAACCGCCGCGCCGACTCGCAGTTCAGCCTGTGCGTCGTTGGAGAAAACGAAGACTGACAACGCGAATGCGACCACCGAAAGTGAAGTGTACAGACGGTTCATTTTGATCTCGTTTTGTGTTGAGCAGATTTTGGAAGTTGCGATCTCTCTGGCAATTATTCTAGCGGTACCAGCAATGATATGCGCGGCCGTGAGTTGGAATGTGTGGCACTGGCTTTGCCGTGTCTTGGCGATTTAGCCTCAGAATCAACGACACCCAGACTAGCGACTTCGGCTCAAATCCGCATTGCCACGGAACAGAGGAGCAACGCCCCGTGCGCACTAGTGATTGTGCTTGAGGTGTTCGGGAAGCTGAAAGCCACCGGCTTCGAGGAAGCCTAGCAATGCGAGAATTTCATCCTTGGTGAGAACATTCACCAGTCCTACCGGCATTGGAGAGACTTTCGATGGGATGCTCTCATCGACAGCGGACTTTTTTAGTTTCGTCACCTTCTTCGGAGTCAGGAGATTGGCGACGACGTGGAACTCGTTTGACGTCTCTTTCACTGTGACACCGGAGACGACTTTGCCGCTCGATAATATAAACTGCGTGATTTGGAATTTGGGATTGATCTCTTTGGAAGGTGCGACAACCTGTTCGAGCAGTTTGCGACCACGAAATCGTTTGACCACGTCGCCCAAATCTGGGCCGAGGTTGACACCGTGCCCGGCCACAGCGTGACATTGGTGGCAGCGGGCTTTCATGAAGGCCTGCATTCCTCGCATGACCGTCTGCTCGTCGTGTTGGATCTGTGGGTCATCAAAATCTGTTAACTTCCACTCGCGAACAATTTGAGGTTCTTGAGCCGCCAACATCGCCTCGACATCTTTCAAGTCATCGGCGACTACCATCTGGCCTTTCATGATGACCCAATGGCCGGGGAACGTGCATACGAAGGGATAGATGCCTGGAACGGTCGGTGCATGAAACCGCATCACGTGGACCAGGGACTTGCGGGTCGGTCCGATCATGGGAGCCGTGTGCAATATGAGCGACTTCTTCTCTGCCGGAATAAAGTCCGAATTCGCAAACTTCGGGTCCTTGGCCATGGCGTTGGCGGCCATGCCAACCTCTTCCAATGCACCGGGCGCGACGATCACCAGATTGTGATCGGTGGCATCGGGGTTTGTGAAGACAATTTTCACCGGCTGTCCGGTGGTCGCAACGAATCGATCGACGGTAAACAACATTCGTTCGGGGAGGCAGGAGAGTTTGACGACTTTCAGATTTCTTTGAGTGTCGAATTGAGCCTCGGCAGCGTTGGGGGTTGGTTCTTGGAAGCGATTTGAATTCTCGACCTTGGACAACATGCGGCCGATGTCGTAATTGGGGTTTCCCTCCCAGTGTCGTCGCAGGCTGGCGGAGCCCAAGGCAGAACGAATGGCGTACGCTAGATGTTGGTCACTCGGATGGTTCAGCACATCGAGAGCGGCATCCAGCGCTTCGGACGTGCCAATGTATGTGGCGGCGATCACCGACTGCATGCGTACGATTCCGTTTTGGTCATTCGCTGCCTTTTGCAACAACGCGATCGTGTTGTCTAGATAGGGATGCCAATATCGCAGTTGTTCGACTGCCGCCGCCCGCGCGTGGTGGTCTTCGCAACCCAGTAGTTCAACGAGCAAATCTACGTTGGTCGCGTCTACACAACGATAGGTCCAAATCGCCTCCATCTGGTGATGGCGGAATCGGGGGTCATCCTGGGAGAGGCGACGGACCCAGTCATCCAGCAGACGCGAGACCAACTTGGGATCCCGCAGCCGCAATTCGCGTTTTGCCCAATAACGGTACCTGTATTCCGGTCGTTTCAAAACGTCCAGTAACTTACCGACAGGGCTGGCAAATGTGGGTGCTGTCGCCAGATTGTGCCCCTTCGCCGTGATCCGCCAGATCCGACCGGAATGACGATCCCGCCGTTCATCGCGCAGCGAATATTGAGCATGCCCTTTGATTGGATTGTACCAATCACAAACGTAGAGAGCTCCCCGCGGTCCAAAGCGAAGGTCGACAGGAATGAAACTCAAGTTGGACGAGAAGATCAGATCACTGACATACTCTTCGTCATATCCGTACGCATACTCTTTCCAGCGATGAATCTCGATACGATTCGTCGGCTTGTAGCGGGCTTTGATGTAACCGCCCTGAAGCTCTTTGGGGAAACTCGAGAAATCCACGAACTCTTGTCCGGCTGTGCCTGAATAGGCACGGAGTCCCGCAGGTTTGGGGTGTTGCTTTGGATAGGGAGGGTCCAGTGAATGGAACGCGGCGGCGTAAATCGGATGGCTGGCCACGTGCTGTCCCCAATCATCAAATGTGACTCCCCACGGATTGGTACTGTGGTACGTTCCGAAACTGGTAAGGCGATGCGTCGCCGGTTCGAAACGGAACCAACCGCTATTCTGTTGTCGCACGGGACCGTACGGAGTCTCTATTTGCGAGTGGTGGAAGATCGACTCCCGAAAAATAAGGTCACCGTCGGGTGTCCAGGAAAAGTCGTGTAGGGCGTGATGGCTGTCTTCAGTCCCGAAACCGCTCAACAATATCTGGCGAAAATCGGCTTTGCCATCGCCATCAGTATCCTTGATGAACGTCAAGTGCGGCATCTCCGAGACGTAAACCCCATCGTCCCCAAACTCGAACGAAAGCGGAATATGCAGATCGTCGGCGAAAATGGTCGACTTGTCCGCTCGACCGTCGCCATCAGTATCTTCGAGGACGACCAGTTTGTCGCTAGGTTCGTTGCCTGGATAAACATGGGGGTAGGTGGTGGAACAGCTAACCCACAGACGGCCGCGCGAATCCCAACGCATTTGGACGGGCGCAGCGATCTCTGGAAACTCCTCTTCACCGGCGAACAGGTTTACTTCAAAGCGCGGATCGATCTTGAACTCCGCCAACTCTTCGCTCGCAGAAATCCACCGATTGGCGCCTCGACTCTGTTTGGTTTCGGGTAGCGGCGGAACGTTCTTGTCGCTGATGACGGTCGAGTTGGTCTTGCCGTTGGACATGTCCCAGATGCGGCGTTCACGATTTGCGACCATCACGTCGAAATTACGCATCGCCGGTAGGAAGTCTAAATAGCCGTAGCTTTTTGCCCGTCCACCCGTGTAGTAGAACGTGTTCAGCGGTCGGTAGCGGCGAAAGTACTGTCGGTTCTTATCGACGACTACTCGACGAATCCTCTCGTTGACGGCCAATGGTGTCGCTGCGAAGGCTCCTCCGAATAAGTGCTTGGCAAAAGCAGCGTAACCCGCCTCGTTGAAATGTACGCCGTTGATTGTCCACGGCACGGGTGTTGAGCGAGGCATCGATGAAAATAGATCGACGAAGCCGGCCTTGTTTTCGATAGCGACTTTCCGAACGATCTCCGAGTAATCTGCCAGTCGTTCGTTGTTTTGTGTACCGGCCTTTACAAGGCCACGGTCGTAGTTTGGCGTTGGGGAAAGAAGTACCAAGCGCGGCGGGCTCCGTCCGTTGAACGCATGGGACTTTAAGAACTGTACGTGCTTAGTCAGTGAATCTCGAAACGGGCGTTGTCCCGGCTTGCCGTCAAACGATTCGTTGAAGCCGTAGGCTGCGAAAATGACGTCAATTTTCTCGTGTGTAAGATGTTGGTGCAGGTCGGCGAAATTGGCGGGACGCGGCTGGAGATTTGGCGTGTCGGCGGACCAGGCGAGATTTCGCACGACCAACTCATGCTTCGGGTGCGCCTGGTAAAGCAGCGTTTCAAAGTGACCGAATAACTGTGCACGCTCGAAAAGCGTGTTGCCAATCAGGGCAATTCGCATCCCTGGTTTTAGCGTTAGCGGTAAAATCGTGTCGATTGGGGTCGTGACCGTGGCTCGCGGTGCGGTCTTTTCGTAAATACCGTACTGCGACAGTTCGGCCGGTTCAGGTGGAGCTGGCTTGTTGATCGACCGGTTCTTGCCGTCCTCTCTCTGGGTGGGCTTGTTGGCCTGCCCGAACGCGAGTGGTGAAAGCAAGGCGAAGCAACAAATGGAAAGAAGAAATCGACGTTGGGCGTGTTTGGAGTTCATGTCTGGTGTTATCTGCAACGGAACTCGTTAAATACGAGTTGTTCGTCTTGGTGATTGGGTTGTTTCCTCTCGTGAGGACCAGTGTAACTTCCCAGAGGCCAGCTAGTTACCCCGCCGCCGGGCCTGCCGATTTAAATACCCACTCCAGTTCATTCCGCTCGTGCCAAGGGCGGTGTGAGCGGAATGAATTGGTTCACCGCGACGCCTCCGATGTAGTTTTCAAACCTAATCCCACCGGCACAAGGCCGGTGACGTAATATTCCATAGAGCCGAGTAAGATGCTTGCGCGTGCCGGATGATTCAGGATTATTGGCGTTTGGGCAAAATGAGGTGTAGAATCACGGCTCGGTGAAAGCCACTCTGCAACCGCTTTTCGTTGGAAAATATCTCGGAGGTCGTCATGAACCAGTCACTTCGAATCCTGTTGATCGCTGTCGTGTTCACGGGATTGTCCATGTCAACATCGACCAGTCGTGCGCAACGCGAGGACGATCCTCCTCGGGAAACGGATCGACCGCGAGAAACTGACCGTCCACGTGTAGAACGCCGCGGGGGAGAACGCCGTGAAGGAGAACGCCGTGAAGGAGAACGCCGTGAAGGAGAACGCCGTGAAGGAGAACGCCGTGAAGGCGGAGAGCGTGAAGGACGACGCGTTGAATTTCGACCTGAAAACGAACGCGAGGAATTGCTCTATGGCATGATTCAACAGTTGCGTCGCGAGCTGCAATCGTTGCGTCGCGAGGTTGCCGCCATGCGCGGTGGTGGACGTGACGTGATTCGTCGTGGTGGTGGGCGTGAGCCGATTCGTCGTGACGGCATTCGGGATGATGATCCTCGACGTGAACGTGGCGAGCGAGATATTGACTCGGAGCGATCGGGTACTCGTGATGATGCTCCTCGTGTCCGTGGCGACCGCGATAGCAACCGCGAACGAGAGGGTGCTCGTGGCGATGCTCCACGTGATCGTGGCGATCGTGACGGCGCTAAAGAGCGAGACGGTACTCGTGGCGACGCTCCACGTGGCAGTGGGTCCAATGACAAACCTAAATCGGATGATAAACCGAAGTCCGATAAACCGAAGTCGGGCGACAAGTAGTCCGTCGCGGTGATGATCTGGGAAAGTACAACACTCGTCCGGTGGATTCGACAATGTCGACGAAACCGGACGGGAGAAGTGCTGGCATGCAATCGACCCGCGCGTCGCCACGTTACTCGCGAGGTCACGACTGCCCTCGCCACACAGTGTTGCGAGCTGCTCGATTGATGGTAGATGAATATTTCGCTGTGGAAAGATCTCAGACTATCTCGACTCACGCTGGGCACTGTTCAGTTTGGGCTCCCCTACGGCGTCGCGAATCGCGGTGGGCAAACTTCGTACAGTGATGTCGTCAAAATCCTACGAGTTTGCCTAGACGGCGGCGTGAATTGTTTTGATACTGCCGCCGATTATGGAACCAGCGAGGAAGTGTTGGGGCGAGCACTTCGCGAGCTGAATGCGCTGGACCGTTGCAACGTTGTCACCAAAATCTCAGCGTTGGATGATGAGGCTTCTCGCGATCCCCTACTGGCACGTCAATCGATCGAGTCTTCTGTCCGTAATTCTCAGAGGAGACTGGGCCTGGATACCCTTCCGATCGTGCTGTTTCATCGCGAATCGGACGCTCCGTACATGGAGGTGCTGGACAGTCTGGTGACAAGAGGTTGGATTGGTCATGTCGGCATCTCCTGCGGAAACGACTCCGGTTCGGCCAGACGCCTCGCAGAGCAGGAGCGGGCGGCCGTCCTCCAGTTGCCATCCAATCTGCTCGACCGCCGCCATCGCGACAGCGGGATCTTCCAATGGGCAGCATCCCACCAGGTCGCAGTGTTCCAACGTAGCGTCTATCTCCAGGGTTTGTTGCTCATGGACGAGGTGGAGATTCCACAACGGCTAAAGGAAGTCCTACCCGTTCGCCGTCAGTTGGCTCGCATTGCCGAAGACGCTGGCATGCCCTTAGCAGAACTCGCCTTGCGTCACGCAATAACCGATCCGGACGTGACCAGTCTTGTGGTCGGTGTCGAGTGTGAGCAGCAAATGATTGACAACCTGAGGTTGTTTCATCGCGGCCCGTTGCCAACGGATGTGTTGTCCGCCATCGATGACGTGGAAAATAACCTGCCGGACGAGGTCATTACTCCAAGTATGTGGGAGTGAAGTTGCGGAATAGCTGTGACAAGTCAACGCAATCCAAACTTTGGAGTGCTCGGACTTGTCGGGCGAACGACAACGAGCCGTCGGAATCTCAAATGTGTGGCACTGGCAGAGCCAGTGCCACACATTGATTCCCCTCTCCATTCGCTCCAACGCTCTGTCTGGTGTAACTTGACTGTTATGAACCGCTTCGCCTTCGCTCTACTTTCGTTGTTCAGTTGCGTCATCGTCTCGATTGCGGTGGCGGAATCTTTTGGGGCTGAGCCATCGGTCAAGCCAAATGTTATTGTGATTTTCACCGATGATCACGGATATTCGGACCTCTCCTGCCAGGGTGTTGTCGACGATATCAGGACTCCCAACATCGATAACTTGGCGTTGGGTGGCGTGCGAATGACATCCGGCTATGTCACGGCGCCCCAGTGCGTGCCGTCGCGCGCCGGTCTGCTGAGCGGGCAGTACCAGAATCGACTGGGTGTCGAAAGTAATGGTGAGTCGCTAGACGGCTTCAACGCGATTCAGACAATCGCGGAGCGACTGAAGAGGGCTGGGTACTCAACGGGCATGACGGGAAAATGGCACCTCGGACAGCCGGCGGCGATCGTAGATCACGGTTTTGACGACGTTTATTATAAGAACGCGAATCGCCCAGGCTGGGCGAATTATGATCTCGATGGGCGTGACCGCCGACCAGGGCCAGAACAATCCAAACTCTATCATCTCGACGTCAACAGCGCGGCGGCCTGTGCCTTCATTAAACGGCATTACGACGAGCCGTTCTTTTTCTATTGCGCCTACCGAGCGCCACATGTCCCGCGTTTGTATCTACCCACCTTTGGAGCGGAAATTCAATCGATTGAATTTCAAGACGATCGTGGTAAACCTAATATGACTTGGCGGTTTGCGTCCTGAGACAACAATGTGTGCCAATGGCACACATTGTTGTACGAAAACAAAACTCTTATCGAGAAACAGCGAGTGAAAATGAAATCATATCGTTTGGGACTTGCGGTCCTCTTATGCGGATTAGCCGTAGGGGCGAAGGCTGCCGAGCGACCGCCGAACATTGTCTTCATCATGTCCGACGAACTGGCATACTTCGAATTGTCGCACATGGGAAACACCCGGATACACACGCCACGTATTGATCGAATGGCGACTGAGGGGATTCGGTTCACGCAGGCTTTAGCCGGTGCGCCCGTTTGTGCGCCCCTGCGGTGTAATCTGATGACGGGGAAGCATGCGGGGCACGCTTCGGTGCGAGCCAACGACGGCGGCACACCATTGCGGGCCGGCGAACGAACGATCGCATCCATGCTGAAGGCCAGTGGCTATGCGACAGGCGGCTTTGGTAAATGGGGATGTGGCGGTCGAGACTCAACGGGAGTGCCTGAACAGCATGGATTTGATCTGTTCTTCGGGTACTACGACCAGGTTCACGCTCATTCCTTCTATCCGCCCTACTTGATTCGAAACAGCGAGGAGGTACCTCTCGCGGGGAACATCGGTGGGCGTACGGGTCAGACGTACTCGCATTACTCGATCATGAACGAGGCATTGGAGTTCATCAAGAAAAACAGGGAACGGCCGTTTTTCTGTTATCTGCCGATCACTCCGCCCCATGGGATGTACGACATTCCAGCCGATGACCCTGCCTGGGAACAATATCGTAACGACAAATGGGTGCAGGACCCCGACCTATCGCAAGAGATCAAGAACTACGCGGCGATGGTGACGATGGTCGACCGCAACGTCGGCCAGGTCTTGGATTTGCTTGAGAAGTTGAATCTTCAGGACGATACGATCGTCTTTTTCACCGGCGACAATGGCGGTCAGGATCGGTTTCGCAGCAAGCAGCATCCGCGGGGCTACTTCGGTCCGAACGTCAATCCTCGCACGGGTGTCGAGTTCCGAGGCGGTAAGGGGAATCTCTATGAAGGTGGTTTGAGGATTCCGTTCATCGCCAGGTGGCCGGGAAAAATCAAAGCAGGTGAAGTCAGCGATTTGTTGTTTTATCAACCGGATGTGCTACCGACCTTGGCGGAATTGACGGGAGCCACGGCCCCAAGTGACATCGACGGGCTGTCCATCTTGCCCGAATTGCTCGGCGCCAGCGAGAAACAGAAGAAGCACGAGTATCTCTACTGGGAATTCGGCTCACAGGTCGCCGTTCGCGTCGAGAATTGGAAAGCGATCCGGACAAAGAGTAACGCCTCGTGGGAACTGTACGATCTAACGGTGGATATTAGCGAAACCACGAACAAAGCCAAACAACATCCGGAAATTGTGGCGCGCGTGGAACGCTATGTGGCTGCATCACACGAACCGGTTCGAGCAGGAACGTACTTGGATCCCAAACGCACCCGGCACCAGCGCGACCGGGACGCCAAATGGGGCTCCACCCGCCCTCCCACAACCGGCCCTCGTTCCAAAGTGAACCGTCTCACAGAGAAAGATCTGATTCCTGCTCAGGAAATGAAGCTTGTTCGCTTCAGCAGTGAGAATTTTGACAACGACCGCAAGGCCGTGTATGCAATTGACGGGAATCCGCGAAGCGTCTGGCATTCCCAGTTTTCTAGCAAACGTGCCAAGCACCCACACGAACTGGTCATCGATCTAGGCGCCACATATGACATTCGTGGATTTCGCTATCTGGCACGTCAGGACAACGGTTGGAATGGTGCTTTTTCCAAAACGGAGTTTTCAGTGAGCGACTCGCCCGACTCGTTTGGCGAGCCGGTCGCAACGACAGAGTTTAAAAAGGTCCGCACCCCACAGAGCGCAGATTGCAAGCAGCCAGTTCGAGGTCGGTATGTGCGTGTCCGCGTTCTCTCCGAGGTAAACGGAAAAGAATGGGGATCCGCGGCCGAAATTGGCATCATCGGCAGTAAATAGTGCTCACAAACATCGCGACAAGAATAATATGAAACCAATGTTACACAGCTTGGCCCTGATGGTTGCGATCGTCACGCAACCATTTGTGCTCAGCGCGGAAACAAGTCCCAACATTGTGATGATCATGGCTGATGATTTGGGCTGGTCGGATGTCGCGTTTCACGGTGGCAACATTGCGACACCCAACTTGGATCGGCTAGTGAAACAGAGTCTCGAATTGACCCATCACTATGTCGCGCCCGTTTGCACGCCGACTCGTATTGGACTGTTGACTGGGCGTTACTGGAGTCGATTTGGCGTCACTGGACCTCGCAACGAGCGCTCCCTGCCATGGGAGACCGTGTCCTTGGCCAAAGCGCTTCAATCGGTCGGGTATGAAACCTGTTTGGTAGGTAAATGGCATCTCGGTTCCAAACCAGAATGGGGTCCCAACCGATTTGGATTTGACCATGCCTACGGTTCATTGGCAGGTGGGGTCAATTCGTGGAGGCATTTTTATAAGAAAGGACCGTACAGCATTACCTGGCATCGAAATGGTGAGTTGATTGTCGAGAAGGGGCACGTCACGGATTTGCTGACAACCGAAGCGATCGGCTGGTTGCGTGGTCGTGGCGACCGACCGTTTTTTCTCTACGTCCCGTTCACTGCCGTCCACTTGCCGGTTGACGAACCGACCGAATGGCTCGACAGAGTACCTGACGCGATTGAGGGCGACGTGGCGCGACACTATGCAGCCTGCGTCATGCACATGGACGATGCTGTCGGTAAGATCCTTGCCGCTGTACACATGAGTGGGAAGAGCGACAATACCTTGATTGTGTTCACTAGCGACAATGGCGGAAGCACGGCAGAAAACAACGACACTCGCTATCCGTTTGACTCCTACCCGCAAGGCAGACTGCCGGGCCGCAATCTCCCCTTGCGGGGAAAGAAAGGGGAGCTCTATGAAGGTGGGATTCGAGTGCCCACGGCGGTATGCTGGCCCGGCGTGTTGAAGCCGGGCAAGTGCGCCACGCCTATTCACATCACAGACTGGATGCCAACTCTTTGCGCATTGGCTAAGTACGACGAGAAGCGGAAATTGAATTGGGATGGTAAAGATATCTGGCCAGCGCTGACAAACAAAACCGAGCTTGCTGAACGGGATCTCTATTGGGCCGGGCCGAGTTTTCGTTCGTCGGCGCTTCGCCGCGGAGATTGGAAGCTGATCGTCAAAAATACGCGTACGGAACCCATTCGTCAGTTGTTCAATGTGGCCGCCGACCCAAACGAGGCGTTGGACTTGGCGCCGAAAATGCCCTTGAAAGTAAAAGAGCTCTCAGAACGGCTTGATGCCATCGCCAGTAACGATCGAGATGCCGAGGTACCCGCGGGCACGCCTTAGAAAAATGTGTGGCACTGGCTTCCGTCAGTGTCTTGTCTGATCCGCACGCGCTAGCGTGGGCTCTTTTTGGATTCACCACGTGATCTTGTAAGACCCGAGGCTAGCGCCGACGGCTCAAATCCTGCGCAACGAAGCGGCAACGCCCCGTACTCCCAAACATTACCACCCGGCCGCCTGCCCGTCCTTTCTCGACTCGGACGCTCCATAGTACACATCTTGCTCGGCGTCGTAGCGAATCGCTTGATAGCCGCCGTAGGGGCCATCCGCGTAACGAACATCGTGGCCTTTGTTGAGAAGAGTACGAAGGGTCTGATAGCTAAAGCCGTTTTCGACTTGCAAGAAACCTCCGTCGGTCATGCGTGAACCGGTTGGTTGTGACGAACCAGCATGGACCATGCGAGGTGCGTCACCGGCTTCCTGCAGGTTCATTTTGAAGTCGACGATATTCATGACGATCTGGGCGTGTGCCTGCGGCTGCGTGGCTCCGCCCATCACTCCGAAGCTCATGTATGGTTTCCCGTCCTTGGTAATGAAGGCGGGGATGATCGTATGGAACGGACGCTTGCCGGGTTCGTACGTGTTGAAGCACTCTTCGTTTAGATCGAAGAGTTGCCCACGGTCCTGTAGGCAGAAGCCGAGTCCGTCGGGGCACATGCCCGACCCGAAACCACGGTAGTTGCTTTGGATCAGCGATACCATATTGCGATCTTCGTCAGCGACGGTCAGGTAAATCGTGTCGCCGGCTTCTAGGTTCGGATTTCCGGTCGGGTAAGTGTCGGCCGATTTGTCCAAGCGAATCAGCTTGCGTCGACGATCGGCATATTCCTTCGAGATGAGTTCACGCACGGGTATCTTGTTGAATTCAGGGTCGGCATAGAACTTCGCCCGATCCTCAAAAGCCAGCTTCTTGGCCTCCGCGAACAAATGCATATGCTCCCAACTTCCAAAGCCATACTCGGCCAAATTGTACTCTTCAAGGATCTGTAGCATTTGAAGAGCGGCGATTCCTTGTCCGTTGGGTGGAAGCTCCCAAACCCGATAGCCACGGTAGTCGATAGAGACCGGTTCGACCCATTCCGATCGATGTTCGCTCAGGTCCTCGTAGCTCAAGTAGCCGCCGTTTTGTTTCATGAAGGTGTCGATTGTCTTGGCAATGTCACCCCGATAGAAGGCATCCCGGCCGCCATCGGCAATTTTTCGCAACGTTTTGGCAAGGCGCGGATTGCGAAACAGCTCACCTTTCCTAGGTGCTCGGCCATCGGGCATGAACGTCTCCGCGAAACCGGGGTATGTCTTGAGCTTCTTGCTTCCATTGGCCCACCCATCGGCAATCACCTCAGTGAGGGGAAACCCCTCTTCCGCATATTGAATCGCCGGTTCCAGCACTCGTTTCATCGAGAGGCTACCAAAGCGGCCATGCAATTCGAACCATCCGTCCACGCACCCGGGCACTGAAACGGGAAGTGGTCCATAGGGAGGAATTTCTTTGAGACCACGTCGGAGCAATTCGGGCAGTGTCAAGCTTTGCGGTGAACGACCGCTGGCATTGAGTCCATAGAGTTTTTCCTCCTTTGCAATCCAGACGATGGCGAAGAGGTCGCCGCCGACTCCGTTCCCGGTCGGCTCCATGAGGCCGAGAGCCGCATTGGCTGCGATCGCAGCGTCAATTGCGTTCCCGCCCTGTTTTAGGATATCGACAGCAATCTGAGTTGCCAGAGGATGGCTTGTTGCAGCCATGCCGTGTTTGGCAATCACCTCCGATCGCGAGGCGAACGTGGCTCCAGTTGTTCGGTCCATAGCGTTTCCAGTGGTTGGCATGTGGCACAAGGAGTACAGGAAAAAAACGGTAAGCAGTCTAGACATCGCGTCGAACTCCTGTTGATGTGCGACGGAAACTCGTCGGAATAAAGCAGTTGCGTCCGTTAATGTCGACGGTCGTTTAGTTTGGCCGCTCGATCATCGCATCAACAAACGCTCGCTGCAGGTTTCGATAACAGATTTTGGCCGTCGGTTTGGGTTTGTATCCAGCTTTCTTCCACACTTGAGCACTCACCTCGACGCAAACATCGCCACGGTATCCGCCGCCGTAGAACCGCTTCAAGAGGTCGACGTAATCGATCGTCTTCGATTCTCCCGGCAGAGAGAATTGGACTTTGCCGTCGTGCAACTCGGCATCCTTGACGGCGATGTGAGAGGTATAGGGTAACGATTGGCGGATCAATTCGGGCATCGGCATGTCGCGAAAAACAAAGTGACTGTAGTCGAACACCATGCGAATCCAGGGAGGATTTCCCAATTTTTCAATGAGCCAGATCGCATCCTCGGGTTTTGACATCGCGTGCCCACGGTGCGGTTTGATCCCGATAACGACTCGGTGTTTCTCGGCAATTTTCAGCCAGTCTCGTACGCGTTCCAGGCACAACTGTCGGCGCTGTGACCAATCGCCACCGCCCATCACAGTCTGGATGAGTGGTGGTGCATCGGGGCGGAGCGCCGTAGCCAGTGCGCATCCACGTTCCAACCGTTGACAGTCCGCCACGTGCCTCTCGGGAGTTTCCATGGGACGTAGATTTTCCATCAACGCTGTAACCTGAAGTTGGTGTAGCTTTAAATGAGCAGCCACCTTGCTTCGGTCTTCGTCCGCAATACGTTCCGGGGCCATCGAGCGATCGGCCGTAATGGTAAACTCGATCGAGTCGAATCCGAGGGAACGAATGAAAGAGATCGCTTCGATCGCGCCCAAATTCGGCAAGGCGTAGGTGCTGTAGCCAAGTGTGCAAGTGGATGTGTCTCTAGAATTGGCGAGCAGCGAAAGACCTGAACCGATCGTCACCACGCTGCCCGCACCGACACGGCAAAACTCTCGACGGGTAACGAACGACATGCTAGTAGCCTCCGGT
>DUDC01000278.1 GCA_012959465.1 Planctomycetaceae bacterium | reverse complement strand
TAGCGACCAAGCCATCGACCATCCGCGCATCGTCCTGATCACCACACTGCTGGTGCTCTTGGCGGCGGGTGTTGCGGTGGTCTTCATTCCCGTGCAACGTACGCCAGCGATTTCAAAAGCGGTCATTTTGATCGCCGTTCCGTATCCTGGTGCACAACCGACCGAAGTAGAAGAACAGATTACTCGGAAGATCGAAGAGAAGCTGCAGAGATTGAGCCAGGTCGATTTTGTTTCGTCGACCAGCATGCGTGGATCGAGTATCACTCAAATCATCTTTCTCGATGGTGTGGACCCAGACGCCGCTCGCGGCGAAGTCAAGGACTTGGTGGACGAGGTGCGGCGAGAATTACCCGTCGCCCGCGATGTCGAGCCGATTGTCACGGACATCGATTTTGAAAATACGCCGTTGATGCTCGTGAATCTGGTCCCTCCCGACGCGTACGACGAACGAGCATTGAAGGAGATTGCAGAGGAAATACAAGACGAACTTGAGACTTTGCCCGGCGTCTCTAGCACGCGGTTGTTTGGGGGCCGCGAACGTGAGATTCATGTCAATCTAGACGTCGATTTGGCCATGCAATACGGCTTGGCCCTCAGTGACGTTCGCGACGCATTGTCAGCCAGCCATGCTGAAGTACCGGGTGGTGAACTGGAGACGGGCGACTTTGATTATCGTGTACGCAGTGACAGCAAGTTTCGCAGCGTTAACGACATCGAACAGGCGGTGGTTCGAGAGGAAGAGGGTCGTGTGATCCGAGTGGCCGACGTAGCCACCGTCGAAGACACCTACCGTCGTTTGTTAAATGTGGCTCATCTGAACGGCAAGGATTGCGCCTCGCTAATCGTCTACAAGGAACAGAATACCAACACGCTGAAAACGGCGAATACCGTGATCGCGCGGGTTGAGGAGCTTGCCGGTGAGTACCCGCAATTGGAATTTGCCGTTTCACGCAACAGTTCGGCCGAAATCTCGGTCATGTTCCGTGTACTCGGCTCTAGCTTCGCATTTGGTGCGGCGTTAGTGCTCATCATTCTCAGCTGGTCGATGGGCTTACGGATCTCGTTGTTGGTACTGACTGCGATCCCTTTTAGCTCGGCGGTGGCCATCATTTTTCTATACCTATTCGAAGTGCCCGTATCGAATATGGTGATTTTCGCCTTCATCTTGGTATTGGGAATGGTCGTCGATGGGGCGATCATTGTCGCCGAAAACATCCATCGCCACATTGAGATGGGCAAGCCGCCCGAGGTGGCCGCCAAGGACGGAATTCACGAAGTCGGGATCCCGGTCATCATGGCCGACTTGACGACGATTTCGGCTTACCTGCCGATGTTATTGGTCCCGGGAATCATGGGCGACTTCATGAGTGTGATGCCCAAGGGGGTAACCGTAGCCCTATTTGGATCGATCCTTGTGGATCACTTCTTGATTCCGGTCCTCGCCGCTCGCTGGTACTGTGGCCGACAGGGATCGGAGAACTACGAAGCCTCCACCGTTGTGGACTCTTTTCGTGTTGTCGAGTTCACGAAACTTGGCCCGCTGGGGCGCGGTTATTACCACGTTTTGGACTGGTCTCTTCACAACCGATTGGTGATCTTGGTGTGTGCAGTCTTGAGTATCGTTTGGGCTGGCTTCATGTTGGGGAACATCGGATTTCAGTTTTTTCCGGCGAGTGACCGGGGCCAATTTGAGGTCAAGTATGAACTCCCTTTGGGCACCAGCCTCACTCAGACGATCGAAGCGGCGAAGGTCATCACCGAGACGCTCGACGAATTGAATGAAACAACGGGAGAAGTTGTAAACTATGTCTCGGCGATTGGATCCTCAGAGGGTCTGGCGAGCCGGCTGGAGAATGACCCGGCGATCGGACCTGAGTTTGGAACGGTGATGGTCGAGCTCTATTCGCCACTCGATCGTGATCGTCACCAGGACAGCGTCATTGAGGATGTGCGGCGTGGTATCGAGAAACGCATTCATCGCTTCCCTGGAATGAAGTACCAAATCGACGAAGTGGAGGAGGGGCCACCGGGCGGCTACCCCGTAGCAATTCGTCTGACCGGCAAGGACCACAGACTGCTTGGCAGGGCCGGCTCGGAAATTGTCGACAACATCTCGACAATTCGCGGTACGTTGGATGTCTCGACCGATGCGCGGGCTGAAAACCCGGAAATCGTCGTCGAGCCCAACCCATTCTTGACGCCGTTCTATGGAATATCCCACCGCCAAATAGCGATGGCCCTGCAAACGGCCGTGACCGGAGACAATTCGTTAGAAATCAGCATGGACGATGAAGATGTCACGCTTCGATTGCAAGTGGCGGCCAAGTATCGCTCGAGCCTGGACGGCATTCAGCGGATGATGATTCGCAGCCCCAATGGCAAGCGAGCCACCATCGGCGAATTGGCCGATCTTCGACGCACGAGAGGAGTTCACGCGGTCAATCGCTACGAGCGGGATCGCGCTGTTGTCGCGCACTGTAATCTGGAAGGTGGAGTTTTGCCAGACGTGGTTTTTGACGAACTCTCGGAACAGATCTTGCCAGCACTGGGCTTCGCACGAGCCCCACAAAATCCAAAGGTGTTTTTTGGGCAACCCGGAACACGCTATGAGGGTGTGCGGGCCACTTTTACCGGTGAGAACGAGGAGCGCGACGAGAACTTCTCGTTCTTGTTGATGTCGATGCTCATCGCCGTCGTAATGATCTTTGGGATCTTGGTGTTGCAGTTCAATAGTTTCCGTCAAGCGGCCGTCGTCATCATCGCCGTACCGTTGAGCTTCGCGGGAGTGGTTGGCGGCATGTGGCTTTGCCAATTTCCGTTTAGCCTCGCCACGTTCATTGGCTTAGTGAGCCTCAGTGGCATTGTGGTCAACGATGCGATCGTGGTTGTCGATTTTATCAACAAGGCATGTCGCCGAGGGCTTTCGAACCACGACGCTATCTTGGCCGCCGGAGTGTATCGTCTGCGGCCCGTCATCCTGACCACCGTCACGACAGTGGGTGGGCTGTTGCCGCTGTTCCTCAATATCAATGGCGGAGCCGAATTCTGGCAACCACTCACCGGGGCAGTGATATTTGGTTTGTTGTTCGCCAGCTGTCTGACGCTGCTGGTGATCCCCGTCGCCTTCAGCTTGGCCTACGGGGGATTTGCCGGCGCTATTCTCGATGGAATTGGGGGAGTGTTCTTCTTCGATCCCTTGCGACGACAAGAAGACGATGTCAGGCAGGACTCGCCCTATTCTTCTTCCTCTTCAAAGTCATAGGCAATATTGAGGATCTCGAAATGCAGCTTGCCTTTCGGGACCTCAATCTCGGCCTTTTCTCCGATTTTCTTGCCGAGTAATCCCTTCCCGATGGGGCTCGTAATGAGGATCTTGCCGACGTCGTAGTCTTCGTCGCCCGAACCCACCAGTGTAAAGTCCTCTTCGTCGTCATAGTCTAGATCTTTGACCGTGACTGTCGCGCCGAACGCGACCTCGTCGCGAGGGACGGTCGACGGATCGATGATCATGGCATTTGCCAGATCGCTACGAATTTTCCCGATACGCGCCTGAAGGTGTGCATAGGCTTCACGCTGAGCATGGTATTCGGCGTTTTCTTTGAGGTCACCTTCCGCGCGGGCTTCCCCAATTTTTTCGGCGATCAGCGGGATTTCCTCGTTGTCCATCCGGTCCGCTTCTTTCTTCTTTCGATTGTAGGCGGTCCGCGTCATTGGGATTAAGTTCGACATTGTTTTCTCATCGTGTCATCGTCTAAACAGTCCATTAACATCGTGATCGCCTATTCTCAGCCAATTGCGAGGTCGTGTCCATACCGACGTAAGAGTGAAGGGCCGGTAATCCGTAACCCGACGCGTATGCGAGGCAGAAGCGACTGTTGACCGCCGCACTATTTTACTCGGTCAAGTACATCAAGCACCCGCAGCGTTTGCAGAACAGAAGAGCGCCGAGTAGCAATTCGTTTTGAGTTTGGATGGTCAACTGCTGAAAGCAGCCTCCGCAGACTTGATCTTCCACCGCGGCAAGTGCATCGGCGCCACGTGCGGCGGCAACTCGATCGTATTCTTCGCGGATCTCTGCGGGCAGGCCCTGTTCCGCCTCAGTCAACTCGGCTTCAACCCGAGTCAATTCAGCGTTCAACTCTTCGTCCTGTTTAGCGAATCGAGCGCCGACCTCGGTTTTCTCCGATTCGGCAGCCTCGACGCCGGACTTTCCCGACTGGACGCCCAACTGCAATTCGTCGTTGCGTTCTAAGGCTTCAAAGATCTCATCCTCTAGCACACAATTGGCTTGCCCATCGGCAGCGATCTGCTCTTTGAGCGTCTGGAACTCGCGATTACTTGTGCACGCGTTGAGCTTCGACTTGAGGACATCGATTTTCGCTTCGCGGTCCCGCAGTTGAAGTTGTTTGTCGTCGGCTCCAAGGCGTCCTTTTTGTAGCTCCGCTTTGGCGTCACCCAAACTGGTTTGGGCCCGCTTAACATTGATTTGACAACGCTCGGTTTGTCGAGGCCCCTGACGTAACCGGTCGAGAAGATCGGCTCGTTGTCGGTGAATTCGATGCAGTTCTCTCAAGGCCTCGGCGGACACAGCCATGTGAGTTGCTCCCAGGCGATCGGCCCTGTGTTGAGCTGTGGAAATACGGACGGCACGACTTTTGATGGAGCCCATTATCGGGCGATTCTTGTCGGCGCCCAGTCGCCGTCGCCAAATTTCGTTAGGCCCGGCGCCGGTGGCGTCGGTAGAGGAGGTCTATAGCACGGATTTCCAGCAAGAAACGACGAATCGAGGCTTCTCACTGGCCAAAGTCGATTTCGCCGCCGACGTTCGGTTCACAGTCGAGAGGGGGAATCGCCAGATCCGCTGCCCGGCCAGCGCTGACGGCGGCTGGAAGCTCGTAGAGGTCCCAGCGGCCATGATGTGGGCCAAAACGACGTGACTGTTTGGCCGCCGAGGCGTGAGCTGCTTTGCTCCACGGTGCTTCCGCCAATTCGACGCCCAGACGTGACAGCAGAGTCCCCTGTGCGACGTGGACGTTGGCAAGCGCCAAGTTGTAGTCCACCAGCGTCCGGAAATAGGCGATGTCGGCCTGCGTTGCCCGCCGCCACGCATCCAATAAGAACTCGTGAGAGCGGTCTTGACCCGCTCTTTTTGCCCTCAATGTAACTTCGTCGTAGCCGGCGATCCGTCGATTGTGGTTCGTCTTGGTGGCAACCAGGGCTCGGTCTAGATCGCCAAACGCCGTCGCCAACTCGTGGGAAATCGCCAACTCCTGTTCGCTGTAGATGGCTCTCTCACGAGCCAACTGTAGCTCGGCGTGTCGAATAGCCGCATGTCCGCGTCGATTTCCGATGGGTGCAGAGAACTGCACACCCATTTGCCAGTCCTGAAGGTTACCGGTTAACAGGTCCTCGAAAGCGCTACCGTTGGGGACATTGGTGTCACCGGCCAGATCGTCGCCGAAACCTCGCCAGCGATAGAGACCGACCAAGTCCAAGCGGGCCTGACCAAAATTGCGCGCCGCCAACAACTCGAGTTCGCGGCGTTTGATCTGCCATTGTTGACGTCGCAATTCTGGTCGACGCCACATCGCCTCTTTCAAGGCGATTTCCCAATCGAAGCGAACGTCCACGCGTAGCGGTTCATTCGCTGGGCGCAGAATTCGTTCGTCAGCTGGCGGGAGTCCCATCAGCAATCGCAACTGACGTTCCACACCGTAGACGCCCCCAGTCGCACCGATTCCCGAGCCAGAACCAGCCAGCGCCGCTTCAACTTGCGACTGGGCTGCGTAGTACCTCTCGCGAACCAGCGGCTCTTGTTCGGTACCCATTTTTTCCGATCCAGATCGTACGATATCGTCGGTGATCTGCCAGGAGTCCAAGGCAAAGTCACGTGCTTGTTTGGTGGCATCTAGCTGCCGATACGAGAAATAGAGTTCCCAATAGGTGCTTTCAACTTCATGGAGTAGGTTCCGAACGGCCAATTCAAAATCGGCCAGCGCCACGTCCGTATTGATGCGGGCGAGAACCACACCGTTGTATTGCCCAGGCGTTGACTGCGGCCCGGCGATGCGATTGAACTCGACGCCGCTCCCTTGCAACAACGGGTGGCGAAATTCACCCGTTACGGTGACTTCATAGGCGCTGGGAAACAGATTAGCCGGTGAGTTGTTGCCGTCGTAGTTGATTTGTTTGCGGGCGGTGAACGTCGTGCCGGTTGCTGCTGTCTTGGTAAAGTCCAGATTGAACAGGCCAGTTCGACGCTTCAACGATCGAGCGCCGCCGCCGAAGAAGAGGTTGTTGAATGCTGGTTCGTCGTGAGTTAGGTCGAGACTCGTGTTGAACTGCGCGTCAAAAGCTGACAAGGCTGCTTCGACACCCGAGAGTGGGTTTGTCTCCTCGAGGGCTGAATCCAGGCGGGTTTTCGTAGCACCAGGTGACGCCACGATACGGCCACCAATGTCTCGAATGACCTCACTGTTCTCCAGTGTGATCCGCACGACTTCCTCGAGACTTATATTCCAGAACGCTTTTTCTTTGGCGTTGCGGAGCGTGGTCGGCGGAGCGGAAAACAGAACGCTTTCGTCCGACTCAATCATCAAGTCCGGATATTCGATCGCCGTGGCCAACCCTTCGTAGTGGCCAGTTGGACTCCCGAATGGCGCAGATTGACAACCCGCCATCAAGAGCAGGAGAAACGGCCCGAGCTGAAGGATCGAGGAGCTGAGTTTGGCAGGCCTAGGTAACAAATTTCACCCTCAAGCCAAGCATGAGTTACGCGGTACAACCTGCATAATTGATCGGACCGGAAGGGTCTCTCAAATCAGCTGAGTTGAGCTAATTGGCAAAACTTCACTGGTTTACCTATTGTGAATACGCATCGACAAAATCGGCACCAGCAGCCAAATCAGACTGGGCGAGTAGGATCGCTCCCGACGAAGAAAGTCTGTGAGCTCATTGCCGAGTTGCTGTACTAATTACGGTTCCTTCGCGAGGTGAATCATGCGCACGTTTTGCACCGGCGTCGTCTTCGCCGTGATTCTGCTGAACGTCTCTATTCGTGGCGAGGGTTGTGTATTGGGGCAAGAGCTCTCGTTTGTGGTGCAACCGGAACTGCGACGGCCGGACGAGACCGACTTCGAGCGAAGAGACCGGCCTCTGGACGTGATCGGCCTATTGATCGACCCAATGGGCCAGGGGAGAACGCCACCTGATTCTTCCCCTGACCTGTTTCCGGAGATCATGGATCCGGACGTGGGCCACCGACTTCCCGAACTGGACATTGTGTACTATTGGGATGCGGCTGAGCTTTGGCACCAACCCCTCTACTTCGACGATCCGCTTTTAGAACGGTATGGGCAGACTCCCCTGACCCGCTGGCAGCCCGTCTTGTCAGGAGCCCACTTCTTTGGAACGCTGCCGATCATGCCATACAAGTTGTCGATCGATCGTCCAATGGCTTGCGTATCGACTCTGGGTTATTACCGTCCAGGGTCAGCGACACCCTGTTTGGCGCGGCGGATACCGAGAAACGCAAGGGCTTTCGGATGGGAGACCGGCGCATGGTTGGGCCTGATCTTCCTTGTCCCTTAATCTGACGAGCCAGCAATACAAGCACGAAACGCCAGCGAGTGAGTCATTTGCCGCTCTCGAGACTCACTCACGCTTCGTGCTTGTATTTCTAAGGCCCCAGCTTTCAATTTACCGGGCACTATTGGGCTAAGCCAGTTCCACACATTGGTTGCCAGGCCTAAACAACTCCCTCAAAGATAGCCGAACCGACACGTACGATCGTTGCACCTTCTTCAATGGCAACTTCAAAGTCGCCGCTCATTCCCATAGACAACTCATCAAGTTTGACGTTGCCAGGGCAATTTGGCAGGCACAGGTCACGCAATTCGCGCAGCGCTGAAAAGTCACTGCGAGCCTCATCACCTCGTCGATCCCTGGATGCCATTGCCATCAGTCCGCATACGATCAAGTGCGGAAGTTGCGCAACTTCGTCCAGCGCCTGTGGCAATTCCTCGGAGGAAAAACCTGTCTTGGCGGAATCTCCGGAGATGTTGACCTCCACCAGTACTCTGGCTGGACTCGTTTCGGTCGCATGACGGTTGATCTCTTTCAACAGTCGCATGCTGTCACCCGCATGGATCAGATGAGCGATGCTCAGGGTCCTGGCGACCTTGTTTCGTTGCAAATGGCCGATCAGGTGCCAGGCGACGTCGGGACCTTGCCAAATGGCCGACTTTTCCCAGAGCTGTTGTGGACGGCTCTCGCCTAATTGGTGGCATCCGGCCTCCGCCACACACTCGGTCCATTCGGTATCTACATATTTCGTTACGGCAACAAGTTGCACCCCTGTTGCGTCTCGGCCAACCGACTGAGCCGCGTTGGCACAGCGTTGGTGGATGGACTTGACGTTCTCTTCGAGCCGTTGCAATCGATCCATGGGATGCCGTTTAGTGGTTCACTCTACTTCCACCAACTCTTCCAGAACTCCCTCGCCGGGGAATCGGCCAACTAGAAACTCGGCCACGGTGTTTTGCCCCATCAGTGACCGGTTACCTCGGGGACCAAGCGAGCGGTAGAACATCCATTGGTCTTTGCCCGCTTGAACGCGGTAACCCACAGCGACGTCCGGTTGCATGACTTGGAGCTGTTCGGCAACGGTCAACTGACGCCAAGTTCGCTCACGCTTGGAGCGTTTTTTGTGCAGGTCAAAAAAGAGCGGAACATAGGCCGCGGCGACTGCGGTTTTGGTGTCGTAATGATGACGCACAACCGACTCGTCGACTTCCAATTCGCAGGACGAGCCGCTGACACGCCATTCTGCCGCGGCGGGAGGAATGATCGATCCCCGCGTTTCACCATCGCGAACCAAGAGCACGTCGCGAGTTTCTGTCTCTGGGACAGCCTGCCACGGCTGAACCATGGGCCATGAACACGAGTATTTGATTCGTGCCGGATGTTGAGCGTCACCCAGGATCACATCGGCCACCCAGAGGAATTGGTCGACCCGACCGAATAAAAATTGCCGCTGAAGCTTCCAACCACCTTCCAACTTGGCTTCCAATTCCAGGTAATCGCACTCGTCGTCGGAATGCCAGCACACCTCGCTAAAGTCGGTGCACACCTCGGCTAGTTTTCCATTGACTTCGATGAAGGGGGTCGTATCGCCGCAGATAACTGGCAGACGGTTCTTTGAGATGTCAACTAAGAGCCGTCGCTCATCAAACGCTACGGCGGCCAGACTCTTACTATTCCAGCCGGACCGCATCACCGCCATCGAAGCCCAGTTGGAGTAGAGTGTTGGAGTACCAAACTCCAACTCCATGTCGTTGGCAAGAGACCGACGTTGTTTTGCTCCCCGCACGGTTTGGGGTCCGACTGAGAGCAACGCTGCCGCATACTTGGCGTCGTCCTCATCCTTTTCCCAGGCGAGTGCCGCAGCGAAGAATTCCGCGGCACGGCAGTCGGCTGCGGGGAGGCAAAACAGCGGCCCTCCACCCTTTCGGCTGAGGATGGCGGACTTGCGAACCAACCACTCCAACTGCATCTGGGCGTCGTCTTCGAAAAGCCGCTTGCCCGTGATTTTGGCCAACAAAGATAGACGAATCCAAGAGGCCATCAGAGGTCGCAGGTCGCGAATGCACGTCGATCGAGGGAGTCCCTCGCCATCCGTCAAGTCGGTTATCGCGTAACAAGCGCGTTTTCGCAATTCGTCGGCAAACGGCTGCAACTCGGCGGCATTGGAATGCAGCACGTCAAGTGTCAAACCCAGCTCGAACAGCAGTTGCTCCACGACGAGATCATTACTCGCGCCCTGGTCAATCACATCCACGACGAGTCGGCTTAGGGACGCCATAAGAGCCTGCCAAGCGTCGACGGAAAGCCGCTTGGCCAATCCGGTCGATGCGTGGGCCAAAGCGACGGCACAAAGGCAATCGTCCCGACTTACGGATTTCTCGATTCTAATTAACAGTTCTTTCAGTTCATTTGGCCAGTCGGCCGAACTCACTGACTCGCCCGAACTGTTCCTGGCGACGTCTTCGCAAAGTGCAATCAATTCGTCTGATTTAACCGGAGAATCACTATCCCAGGACGAGTTTCCCCACAACATCGGAGATCCGCCTCCAAGCTCCGATACAAAGAGAGGACTGGCAGTCTGGTCCAGATTCGAGCAACTGGAATGCAATTGCTTCCATGAAAAGGCTGCTGCCGGTCCTTTCTTGGGCGAAGGACGGTTGCCTGGAGAGGTACTTTTGGAGCGTTTGGTGGGCATCGGAGTTTTTTTGAGCGTAATCTTGGATGCGTGAAAGCCCGGCTCGTATTGCGCCTTGGCGAAAAGGTCGTATAATACACCACGACGTGATAGCCTTCCAAGCCGGTTGCCGGCCAATCTGGATTGCAACGAACCCGATGAACGTGAAAAGAGAGATGGCAATGCCCAGATCATTCATGGTAACGATTGTGGTGATCGTTGGGTTGGTCACGGGTGATTCGATCGGCTGCAGTCAGCCGGACGCCACACGGGCGAGCGACCAGCAGACGCAACAGCCAACCGATGAACCGACCGATCTGGCAACAGAACAGCGGGAGGATCCACCGACCGTTCAAGAACAAGAGGCGGACCCGGCGGCCAAGGAAGAGGCGGAACAGAAACCAACAGTAATCGCCTCACCTCAGCGTTCCAAAGAGCTGTTGGTCCAATATGAGGGCTTCTTGGACGAGCTGAAGAAACCGGCTTTTGTTCGACTGTCACCGGACCACGAAATCTGGATCCATCCCAAGAAAAAAGCGGTGGTGGTTTCAGCGCACATCTGCCTTCGCCAAGGCCAACTCGAGATGTTCGCGTGCCCGCGTCGCAGCAAGGAGCACGAATCGTTGGTTTCCGTGCACGCGAAGTCGAGCCTTGTTCACGCCGGGTTGCTCGCGATCGGTGCCAAGGTGGGCAAACCGGTGCAGTATCAGCCCGAGTACAAACCGGCCAGAGGCACAATCGTCGATGTTTTTGTCCTTTGGAAGGATCGTGCGGGCGAGTCGCACGCGGTGAAGGCGCAGGATTGGATCCGTGATTGGAAGACGAAGAAGGCGATGAAAGAGCCGTGGGTATTTGCCGGAAGCCAATTTTGGGTAGATCCTGTTAGCAAAAAGCAATACTACAGTGCCGACTCCGGTGAGTTGATCTGCGTTTCCAATTTTTCGACCGCAACCCTGGACATTCCTGTGCAGAGTAGTCAGTCGGACGCAGCCTTACTGTTCGAGGCATTTACGGAGAGGTTGCCACCGCTACGCACTGATGTTCGTCTAATCTTCGCCCCTCGCCAGGCGAAAAAACCGGACAAGCCGGCAGCGGCCACCGCATCAGGCGATCCCGACAACTTGTAGCTTTGGCCCAGGGTGCCACGACCGTGACGAGCGAGAATTCCGCAGAATTACCTAGCGAAGATTCTGCCGGTCCGCCCCGACGATCGCTTCATTTTCCGAATGAGAATCTGCTTGCCAGCCCCTCACCATTTGTGGATGCCAACGGTCGAAATCCGTTCGCCGATAGCGAGCCACACGAGGCAATTGACGTCGATACTGGCGAGTCCAACGCCTATGTGTCCAATTACGCGGGGGCAGCGGCTACTCCTGTTGAATTCGAAATTCGATTGAATCATCGTGGCGGGACGCTGTTGTTGGTCGCATTCTTAACGGTCATCATGAGCGGTTTGTCGTTGCTCATCTACCCGGCGATGTGGGTCGTTGGTGTCTTGGGACTGTGGGTGTTCTTTTGCTCGCTGTCCGATTTGAACCGCATGCAACTTGGACGCATGAACGATGAAGGTCGGCGACAAACTCGCGTCGCGTTGATTCTCACTAGCGGCTGCTTGATCGGTCTGGTAGGGAGCATTGTCTTTTCGATCGTGACACTATGACCTGCATTTAGTCGGCAGGATCCCTCTCGTACCAGCGACGTTTTCCGGTTGGTTGCGCGATACGAAAAACCCGCCGACTGAGAACGCCTTCTACAATTCTCGAGTTGGTTTGGTATCATAGCGGGCCCGTGAGTTGCACGTTACTCAAGACGCGAAGATGGAACCTATGTCGAGACCCCCCCAAGCGGGCCCTCCAGGCGCCCCAGTCGCAGCTGATCAAGAAATCTCTCTGGAGCCCACCGATGGTTGGCACTGCACGCACATCTACTACCAGATTGATCGTCAACGCCTGGCCGAGCTGTCTCACGAAAGTGTGACGATTGGTCGCCAACAGGCCATTCGCTTGCTCAATGGAGATCCGGACGCCGCACCTGAACGAATTCAAGTCAGTGTGGTTAGTGGTCACAAGGCCGATTTGGGCCTCATGCTGCTCGACCCGTGCCCGCTCAAGATCGATGCTCTGCACCAGCAACTCTTGGCGACCGAGATTGGACCGGCTTTGGTGCCGACTTATTCCTTCGTATCGATGACAGAAGTGTCCGAATACGTTCCCTCTGTGGAGCAGTACGCACAACGCCTAAAGGATGAAGGTGTGGTTGACGGCAGCCCTGCGTTTCAAGCCAAGGTGGACGCCTACACTCGTCGTGAACCAATCATGCGCAAGCAAAGGCTGACCCCGGATTTTCCAGTTTGGCCATCGACCTGTTTCTACCCAATGAACAAGAAACGCAAAGTGGGTGAGAATTGGTTCTCACTACCGTTTGCTGAGCGGAATCGCATGATGGGCGAACACGCCCGGAGTGGAATGGAGTTCGCCGGAAAGGTAACTCAGTTAATTACCGTTGGGCTCGGATTTGACGATTGGGAATGGGGTGTCACGCTCTGGGCTCGCAATCCAGAGTTTCTCAAGGACATCGTCTATCGCATGCGTTTCGATGAAGCGAGCGCACGCTTCGCGGAGTTCGGGGAATTCTATACGAGTTACGTCACGACGCCGGCAAAGGCACTCGACCACTGTCAAATTGGTCTGCCTGGTTAGGATCTGGCGGCTTCGTGAGGATCCCCACGGATTCTCCGTGGTGCAAGAATTGGGGGCACCTCAATCACACTCAGCCGCACTTTTTTCAAACGAGACTTCGACAGTTGATTTTTGCGACCGAAATTGAATGTTCTGAGCCGAACGCGCTAGCGTCGGATCTTGCCACCGGCTCAAATCCCGACCAATGTGCGGCACTGGCTCTGCCAGTGTTTTTTGCGAGGCGGCCTACGC
>DUDC01000277.1:3354-13279 GCA_012959465.1 Planctomycetaceae bacterium | reverse complement strand
GGAGAGCGGCAGTGGCGGGAACCGACCTGTTGCGCCTGGGGGGCAGCCGATACGTCGTGTTGAGGTTGGCGGCCATGGAGCGGTTGGTCGAGTTGCCACCTTGGGATCCGCGATACCTCGCGACCTGGCGGGCCACGGACGTCGCGTTAACCGACGTCCAGCGAATTAGGAGGATTTGCACTTGGTGCAACATGGCGCGTCGAGGAATGAAGGCCTCTCCAGGGCAACTGGATCAATTGTTGGACGGCCTGCAGTCGCATCAACTCGCCAGCCGCGCGATGAGCGATTACTTGCTTCGTCGGTTCCTCGGCGGTGGCCCACCGTTTGACGCTGCGTGGACAGGGCAACTGCAAACGCGGGGCGTCAATGTGTGGCGCAAATACGCCGACCGATCAAGGCCGCAAGCGAACGCGCCAAGTCGCATTTCTCCATCGACTGCTCCTTCGCGGTGAGCGGTTGTCGGGCCGATGGTCCATTGTCTGGAGTGCTCCGACTTGTCGGAGCTTTCTTTGATCGCCATGAGATATTGAGAAAGCGCTCTTCGGCGTTCACCGCGATCGTGTCTTGCCATGACAACTAGGCCAGAATATCCGTTGCCACTTCTCCCGCGACATCGGTCAGACGGAAGTCACGCCCCGCATAGCGAAACGTAAGCTGTTCATGGTCCAGACCCAACAGATGTAATATCGTTGCGTGCAGGTCATGAACGTGCATCTTGTCGACGGCCGCGTAATACCCGTAGTCGTCAGTAGCGCCGTACGCGTACCCCCCTTTGACTCCACCACCGGCCATCCACATGGAAAATCCGTGCGGGTTATGGTCGCGCCCGTTCGTTCCCTGGGCCGTTGGAGTGCGGCCAAACTCGCCACCCCAAACAACAAGCGTATCTTTGAGCAATCCACGAGTCTTGAGATCCGAAAGCAGTCCGGCGATTGGCTTGTCGACCTCCGCTGCATTCTTGATATGTCCCTGGTACAGATTGGAGTGCTGATCCCACTGGACTTCACTGTCACTGTGCGTCACTTGGACGAACCGCACGCCCCGTTCCAAGAATCGCCGGGCAAGTAGGCATTGCCGACCAAAGTCCTCGGTGACCGGATCATCGATTCCGTAGAGTCGTTTCGTCATCTGCGACTCATTCGCCAGTTCTTGAACATCGGGCATCGCCGTCTGCATTCGGTAAGCCAACTCAAACGAATTCAGCCTTCCTTCTAATGCGGCTGTGCTGCCGACGTCGTCCATGTGACCTCGATTCATCTGGCTCAAGAAGTCCAATTGTTTACGCTGCAACTCTTGAGAAATGCGCGGGTTGCGAATGTGTTTTACCCGGGCCTTGGCGGCGGTCAAGCTGGCATTTCCAATCGGCGTGCCTTGGCAATGCGCCGGCAGAAATGCAGCCCCCCAGTTATTGACACCCCCGTGGGCCAAGGTGGGGCAGATCGTTACGAACGCCGGTAGGTTCTGATTCTCCGTACCTAGACCGTACGTCACCCAAGCTCCCAGGCTCGGTCGCACGAATTGGTCCGTTCCCGTGTGTAATTTTAATAACGCGCCGCCGTGTGCCGGATTCGTTCCGTGGACGGACCGCAATATGCACATGTCATCGACATGTTGGGCTACCTTGGGAAACAAACTGCTGACCGGCAATCCGCTTTCACCGTACTGTTTGAATTTCCAAGGCGAGCGAAGCAGGTTGTTTTGCTTTGCGAACGTCACTCTTGGTAATGCGAAAGGCAGAGGCTTACCGCTGTCCCGAGTCAGGAGTGGCTTGGGATCGAAGGTGTCAACGTGAGACGGGCCACCCTTCATGAACAGGAAGATGATTCGCTTCGCGCGAGAAAGTAGATGAGGCTTTTTGGGTGCCAGCGGATTTGACGAGTTCAGTTCATTTTGCCCGGTACCTTCGTCCGCCGCCAACATTGTCGTCAGCGCAAGATGTCCAAACCCGAGCGCGGATGTCTTGAGTAATTGTCGCCGAGTTTGGAGCGATCCAAGCTGCATGTTTTACCTCAAATAGAAAAACTCATTACTGGCGATCAGTGTTTGGCAAAACAGTGACCAAGCCGTCTGTTGGACGTCAGCCTCAACCGTGCTAGCGTCCGTTCTGCCACCCGCCGTGACTGAGGCGAGAAAGGACAACGCGTTTAATAATTCACTTGGCGATGGGGGTCTGGCGTAGGCCCACTCGTATGCTGCCCTCACCCGCATCGCACCGTCTTGTGACTCCCGTAGCAGGCGTTGGGCAAAATGGTCGGCCGAGTCCATCACGAGTTCGGAATTAAGAAGCAATAGGGCTTGTGGAGCAACAACCGTCGTGTGGCGACTACCGGTGGGCATTGTGGGGTCGGGAAAATCAAACTGCTCAAACAACGTGTAGAGATTATTGCGGATCACCGGCAGGTAAAGTGCGCGACGGAGACTGTCGTATTTCGTATGATCAACCGACGTGTGATTGAAGACGAATTGGCGATTGCGAAGAGGCACTGTCTTTCCACCCAGAGACATGTCCAATCGGCCGGAAACGGATAAGATCGAATCTCGGACTTGTTCCGACTCGAGCCGCTGCATGCGAAATTTCCAAAGCCAACGATCATCCGGATCGATCTCTTGGCCGGCTTTCGCATTAGGGTGAAGCACGCTCATTTGGTAAACACTCGACCGAAGAATCAGCCGATGTAGCTGCTTGGTCGACCAACCGTTTTCCATCATGTACCGGGCGAGCCAATCGAGTAAATTGGCATGGGTTGGTCGATCACCCAAACGGCCAAAATTCTCGGTCGTCCGAACGATTCCCGCGCCGAAATGCCAACGCCAAATCCGGTTGACATAGACGCGTGCGGTCAACGGATGTTGTGTGTGCGCCATCCATCGCGCCAATTCCAGACGTCCGCTCTGTTGATTTGAGAAGATCGGTCGCACCCGCGACGACCGCATCACTTCCGGAAACTCTCGATTCACGGCTACACCGAGGTTCAAGTGGCTGCCCCGAATATGAATCGGCAAGCTCGTGAGGACTGTACCATCCGTGACTCCCATAACTGCCGGTGCATCGGCAGCGCTGCTCTCGAACAGACGAGCGGCTTCCATCAGACGGTAATATTCCTGCAATGTCGGCTGATCAAAGGCAAATTCCGGTTTCGGAGGAATGGCGAGAAATCCCGATGCGTCACTTAACGCACTGCGTGCCTCCTCAAGTCGAGGGTCGTCGAGCGTTGTCGACTTGGGGTCGGCCTTCTTTTTTTCAGCCAAGGTCGTCTCGACCTCGTTGAACAATGACTTGTAGTGAGAATGAACTGCGTCGGCCGAGTCTCCACGTCGAGAAAGTTCGTGCCATTTGCTGAAGAACGGCGTTTCCTTGTTGTATTTAAGGTGCAATCGACAGTGGTGAAGGACGCGAGGATGTAGCTCTTGGAGTGCGGCTACTTCCTGGACGATAGTCAGAGGTGCATCTGGGGCAAACTGAGTTGCCGCCGCGAGATACTCTGCTGCCTTCGCTTGGATGGCGGCGCGGAGCTTTGTCGTCGCCTGGCTTTTAAAGGTCGATGCGGCGCTGTTTCTCTTGGCAATTTCGGCATCGAGCCGCTTGAGTTCGATCTTTTCTTCTTCCGTCGCAAATTCGTGTTCGTTCCAATGCTTGATGACCCCTGTCATCGAATCGCCAAAAGTCTGTGTGCTCTTCATGATGGCGGCCAGAGCATAGTAATCGGTTTGCTTTAGCGGATCGAATTTGTGGTCGTGGCAACGAACGCAACCGATGGTCATTCCCAGGAACACTTTCCCAATCGTATCGAGCTGTTCGTCGATCGTATCCATGGTCAACTTGTCGCGGTCGGGCTCAGCCAGCACCTTTGCGCCGAGAACCAAGAAACCGGTCGCCGTTCTTGTCTCCAGCGTTGGTGTGGAGAGGAGGTCGCCCGCCAACTGTTCGATGACAAACCGGTCGAAAGGCTTGTCGTTGTTAAAAGCATTGACGACGTAGTCCCGATACCGCCAGGCGTTTCCAAAGGCCAGGTTCTCATCGAGGCCATTGGAATCTGCGTACCGTGCGACATCCAACCAGTGCCGTCCCCAACGCACGCCGTAATGAGGCGACTGCAACAACCGATCGACAACTCGTTGGAACGCGACCGGCGAATCGTCCATCAAGAATGCATCAACTTCATCGCGAGTCGGCGGGAGCCCGATAAGGTCAAAAGTTACTCGACGAATCAGCGACCGCTTGTCAGCAGGTGGAGCTGGCGACAGCCCTCGCTCTTCCAACTCGGCAAGGATGAACGCATCAATGGGAGTTCGCACCCAGTCTGCCTGCTTAACTTCAGGGGGTGCCGGATCATCGACGGGCAGAAATGACCAGAACGTCCGCCCATCTTTAATCGACATTCCCGTTGGCTTCGGCCCCGAATTGGCGGTGACCGTACGGGGATCGGGTGCGCCCATGGCGATCCAACGCTCAAGAACAGCCACCTCGTCAGCCGGCAAGCGGTTTTTTGGAGGCATTTTCAGGTCTTGATTCTGGTATCGGACCGCCTCTATCAGCAGGCTCATCTCAGGATCGCCAGGTTTGATTGCCGGACCAGTATCGCCACCCCGCCTCAAGCCCTCTCGAGAGTCGAGGGATAATCCCCCGTTGTCCTCCTCGCCCGCGTGACATTCATAACAGCGTTTGACGAGCAGTGGACGGACTTTACTCTCGAAGAAATCAATCTGTTCGGGTGAGAGAACATCCTCAACCGCGGAAGAAATACCGGCCAGCGCAGAGAGGAAACTAAGCGCGGCAGTCAGAGATAACAGCGTTCGGGATTTGAATCGATGTGACCGCATTTGACCAGTGCGCCAATAGATTAATTCGCGCGGTCCTCCTTACACATTTTAACGACGATCGGCTCGAACGATTGTCCATCTATCGTATCACAAAAGGAGACGCTGATCTTCGCGATTCTGGCATAGGAAATACTAGCACGAAGCGCAAGCGAGTCTCGAGGGCGGCAAAACGACTCACTCGCTTGCGATTCGTGCTAGTAATGCTGTCTCGTCAAGGTATTAAAGCACTGACGGAATTGTCAACAGACCTAACAACCGCCGGTCAGGGGTGGCTTCTTTTCCAAGATTTGAGGTGTTCGTGTCGCCATGTCCGCGTTAAGAGCAATGAATTCACGCCACTCGTCGGGAACGTTCACATCGTCGTAAATTGCCTGGACCGGACACTCCGGTTCGCAGGCACCGCAGGAAATGCACTCCTCGGGATCGATGTAGAGCATTTTTTCGCCCTCGTGAAAGCAATCGCACGGGCAGACGGCCACGCAGTCCGTGTATTTACAACCAAAACAGGGCGCGGTGACAACAAATGTCATGTTTCTTTCTCTTTCGTAGAGTCGAAGTGAAGAGTAGTATGATTTTGGTCTCGCGTTATTGGTTAAGTCGATTTCGGGCGCGGCTTGGCCAAGCGAATGAAAAAACTATCGTCGAAACTGATCCGTCAGCCGCGTAGGAAGGACAAATGACCGACGATTCCTCCAAAAAAGCTGCTTGCCCGTTTCCGCGCCGGCGAGAGCCGTGCGGCGAATGAAGTGGTGGACCGCTACGTGGCGAGGCTCGTGGGATTTGTCCGCCAACGCATCTCCCCCAATTTGCAGCGCCGGGTCGATGCCGAGGATGTCGTGCAATCAGCAATGCTAAGTTTCTTCGTGAGAGCGTCAAGTGATGCCTACGTACTTGACCGAGCCGGGGACCTTTGGAGGTTGCTGACGACAATTACGTTGCACAAACTGCGTCGGCAGGTTGAGGTTCACACGGCAGCCAAGCGGGCCGTCCGCCGAGAAGAATACGGATCCGTCGAAGCGAGTCTGTTGTCTGCAGCTGTCGATCGCGAGCCCCTGCCGGGCGATGCCGCCGCACTGATGGACGAATTACAGCAGGTGATGCAGAATTGTAGTCCGCCCGAACGGTTTGTGCTGCAATTGCGTCTCGCGGGTGAAACAATCGAGACGATTGCAGAATCGACGGATAGGTCACAGCGAACGGTTCGACGCCTATTGCAAAACTGCCGGGAGCAGTTGGAGCGTCGACTGCTCATGGAAAAAGAACCGGACGAGTGAGGCTCGATGGAAGAATTAGCGACACAATTAGACGATTCGTCCGACCAACCGGTCTCGTGTTTCGAACGATTGATCTTGGCGTTTGAGCGGTCGTGGCAGGCTGATTCAGAGCCGCGAATCACAGAATTTGTTGACAAGTGTGAGGCAGTGCTAAAGGGACGCCTCTCCCGTGAGTTAGTCCTCATCGACATGGAGTTTCGCTGGCAGGCGAAAAATCAGCGATCGACGAAACTAGAGTCGTCTGATGAGGACGAGACAATCGGCTGGCAACCAACCTGGTCGATCTACGCGGGGGCAATTCCGCTGGTTGGCGCACTGGGTGCAGTTCCAGCCGACCTAGTCGCCGAGGAATACCGAATCCGGCATCTTTGGGGCGACCGGCCAAACCACGATCGATTTATTTCTGCGTATCCCGCTCAACTTACGCTCTTACCGAAATGTCTTGCGCGGATCGATGAGGAGTTGCGAGCGGACGGTGTCTCCGTGCGTCCTGCTGCGTCTCCGCAGGCAACCGCTACCTTCGATCCACGCGCACCGTTGCCCTGGACAGACTATCTCCTGCAAGAGCACTTGGGCAGCGGCGGATTCGGAAAGGTCTTCCGCGCGGTCCAAAAAAGCCTCGGGCGAGTTGTGGCAATCAAGGCACTTCACAAGGACCGGCAACAGGACTCGTTGGCCGTCGAACAGTTTATCCAGGAAGCCCGTTTGTTGGCTCGCATGAACCATCCGGGAATCATAGGCGTCCACGGACTGGGTCGTTTTCCTGGCGGCGGTTACTTCTTGGTCCTCGATTTGGTTGACGGCGTAGACCTTCAACACTCTCTCGATGAAGGTCCGATTGCAGTGGAGGAGGCGGTTCGAGTGACCAAGCTTGTGGCTGAGGCAGTACAGCATGCGCACGACAATGGAGTGATTCACGGGGACTTAAAGCCGAGCAACGTGCTGCTAAATCGTCAGCGATGCGTCTCTGTTACCGATTTTGGAATGGCAGTGCTGCTCAACAACGAGAATGCGAGAGGCGCGCCTCGAATTCGAGGCGGCACCGTTGCCTATCTGGCTCCGGAAGTGGCCCGCGGTGATCCAGTCGACGTGGCGGTCGATGTTTACGGCCTTGGTGCTCTGTTGTACGCCCTTTTGACCAGCCATCCGCCACAGCTGGGCCGGGGTGGTCCGCTTAGCTGTCCATCGGCAACTAACACCGCAGTGCCGGCCCGTATCGACACGATCGTTATGAAGTGTCTCGACGTCAACGCCGTGTCGAGATTCTCTACCGCGTTGGATGTCGCCACCGCACTTCGAGGCAGCGAAGCCTAAGCGAGGTGACGCACTGAGAAGGAACCCTCTGCCTATTGATGCCTGCTCTAGTTGCGATTTTTCAGCATTCAGTTCTTCGGTGGGAAGTATGTTCTCATCGGCCGCCGTGACCAAAGCGTCGACTCCCGATGAACCCCGCTCGTCTGCTTCCCATGTTAGGTTAGTGCTTTGATCAGCCAAATTCTCACCAGCATTGCGGAAAAATACACGCTTTTTCCGCCGAATCCGAATTCACAGGAAAGGGACCTCCGATGGAGCGTCACCAAAAGGCATTTCTTTCGTGGTCTATCGCTCTGTTCATTTGCCTGATTTGCCTCGTTTTCAGTGGGCAGGCATTGGCGAGCGAAGAGCGAAAGCCCAACATCCTATTGGTCTTCATCGATGACATGGGCTGGGGAGATTTTTCCTGCTTTGGGAACGAAGTGGTCGAGACGGAGAATATCGACCAATTGGCCAAGGAAGGTATTCGATTTGAACAGTTCTACGTCAATTCGCCCATTTGTTCTCCATCTCGAGTTGCCATCTCCACCGGCCAATATCCACAACGTTGGAAGATCACTTCGTACTTGAGCAACCGACGAGAAAATGAGGCTCGCGGAATGGCTCAATGGCTTGATCCCGCAGCTCCCATGCTGGCCCGCTACCTCCACGACGGTGGATATACGACTGGTCATTTTGGGAAATGGCATATGGGCGGCCAGCGGGATGTCGGTGAAGCTCCATTGATCACCGAATACGGATTTGATGCCTCTCTGACAAACTTTGAGGGGCTGGGCCCAAGAGTGCTGGCGTTAAAGGACGCCTTCGATGGCAAGCCCGCCAAGAAACACTCCTTGGGATCGGACAAACTGGGCCGAGGAGAAATCACGTGGCAGGATCGTTCACTGGTTACCCAGTCGTTTACAACGGCTGCACTCAACTTCATCAAACAGGCGGAGTCAGAGTCTCAGCCATTCTATGTGAATCTCTGGCCGGACGATGTTCATTCGCCCTTCTTTCCGCCGGCTGTTCGCCGAGGTGATGGGGCAAAACGAACATTGTATCACGGCGTCTTGAAGACGATGGACGAACAACTGGGCGTTCTGTTCGATTACATTCGCGGCAAGTCTGGACTGCGAGATAACACTCTGATCCTCGTTTGTTCAGACAATGGGCCCGAACTGGGCGCTGGGTCCGCTGGCCCTTTTCGTGGATTCAAGACGTATCTTTTCGAGGGCGGCATTCGCTCTCCACTCGTCGTCTGGGGCCCGGGCCTCGTCACGTCTACTGGCACGGTAAATCGAACGTCAGTTTTGTCGGCGATTGACTTGGTTCCCAGCCTTTTGGCCATTTCGAAAGTTGACGCGCCGCAGAATGTTGCATTTGACGGCCAACGGCTGCCGGAAGTGCTAACGGGCAAGACTGCGGCCTCACGAACCGGACCGCTGTTCTTTCGACGTCCTCCAGATCGCGACGCCTTCTATGGAATTCCCGATCTACCCGATCTGGCGATTCGAGATGGTGATTGGAAGCTGTTGTGTGAGTACGATGGCTCGGACGTTCTGTTGTTCCAATTGGCGGAGGATCCGAGTGAAAAGAACAACGTGTCGGCCGGGCATCCGGCTGTCGTGGAACGCCTAACAACAAAAGTGCTGGCCTGGCACGCGAAAATGCCGCCGGACAACGGAGCGACGTATCGAAGACGTCGATAGTACGGTCATTTTTTTGCCTTTGCTCGCCGCAATCGACTCTTCCAGGGCAACCACCACAGGTATAGCCCGCTCATCCAGAGCAACAACAACGCCGTGCCGTTGGGAAGAAAGACCCACAACTTCGCATTGTCCCCAAAGAATGAACCGTCGTGCAGGCTCTCGATGAAGTCAGACCGCCGGAAGTTGACCGATAGCACTTTGGCGGTCGACAAGTCGCATTGCAATTCCCAGCTGTTCTTGCACTGAATCTTGACGATGCCCTTACTTGGTCGGACATCCAGTCGATCGATATCTGACCACGTATCGATATTGGCCTCGGGTACACTTTGGGCTGTCGCAAGCAATTCATCCCAGCTGGCCCGTGGTGCGTCGGAGGGTGCCGAGCTCTGTTGATTCGGTGGCTGCACCCATGAGAACTGTTTTTTGACCTGCAACAGGAGCCCACTGACGATGACGACTAACAGGGGCAGGGAAGCGAGGATCGCTGCCCAGCGGTGCCAACGACGGCAGTCACGATTAAAGTTCTTAAGCATAAATCGGTGCGTTCATTCTTTGTCTATGTTTGAGGGTGGAGTGAGTTAAAGTCATGGTAACCGAAGCGCGAGCGCGGAATGACAAGCATGTGGCAAATTATTTGGTCGAGCATCATTACAAAAGTGTCAATCGACCGTTCGCCTGTTGCCAACCTCGTGATCTAATGGACCAAGTGCGCAACTTCTGCTCCTTCATGGAGTTTGAAAACAAGATGACGCGGGAAACGATAGATTTCGCCGTTGAGAATTACTTCAGCATCATATAGAGAGCTAACGCGACCACGTGGCTCTT
>DUDC01000277.1:0-3339 GCA_012959465.1 Planctomycetaceae bacterium | reverse complement strand
GTAACATGGTGTGGTTCATGGCGCCGAAATGCGGTTCCTTCCCGATCATTATCCTGGATGTCTGTCATGCGCATTGTCTTCACAACCTTCTGCCTTTACGCGATCTCTTGTTCTGTGGCACTAGCGGCCGAGTCCTGGAGTCAATTCCGAGGTGACGGAGGCAATGGCGAGGCAAAATCAGCTGAGCTGCCGACCCATTGGAGTGAAAAGGAGAACATCCGCTGGAAGACGGCGATTGAGGGCAAATCTTGGTCTTCGCCCGTAGTGCGAGGCGGCAAAGTCTGGATGACATCGGCGACCCCGGACGGAAAGAAGTTGTCGGCGGTCTGTGTCGACGCGGCGACAGGGAAAATCCAGCTGGACATTACGGTTTTCGAAATTGAAAAACCAATGTTCTGCATTTCGTACAACAGCTACGCCAGTTGTACGCCCGTTATCGACGATGACCACCTGTGGGTGCATTTCGGCAGCGCGGGCACGGCTTGTCTGTACTCTTCCAATGGAGACATCATTTGGATCCGACAGGACCTGCCCTGCGATCACCACCGAGGTCCCGGGTCATCCCCGATTATTCAGGGCGATGGCCTGTTTCTGACTTTTGACGGTTTCGACCAACAGTACGTCGTCGCCTTGAACAAGAGGAATGGCGAGACGATTTGGAGAACCGATCGAGATATCGACTACGGAAGCGACAATGGCGATGTAAAAAAGGCGTACAGTACGCCAACCTATATCAATCACCAGGGCCGACAGCAGTTGATCAGCCCTGCATCCGTCGCCACAATCGCTTACGACCCAGGAAGTGGTCGGGAATTGTGGAAGGTCTACCACGGCGGATTCAATGCAGCAGCCAAACCGCTCTACACTCATGACTTGGTGATTCTTAACTTGCAAGGTGGACTGCGATTACTCGCGGTCCGTCCCGATGGTGAAGGCGACGTCACCGACACCAAAATTGTCTGGAAGTACAAGAAGTCGACTCCTACTCGACCATCCCAATTGGTTGTCGGAGATCACCTCTTCATGATGAATGACAAAGGCATCTTTAGTTGCCTCGATGTAAGAACGGGCCTTTTAAGCTGGACCGAACGAGTTGGAGGCGGCCATAGTGCGTCGCCAATCTATGCCAATGGACTGATCTACTGTTTCGACGAGCGGGGCATGACGTATGTGCTCAAGGCGGACCCCACAAGCTACAAACTAGTTGCCCAAAATGAATTAGAGAATGGGTGCATGGCATCGCCGGCCGTCATTGGCAACGCGTTGATCGTACGAACCAAGACGCATCTCTATCGGATCGAAAACTGAGCGGTGAATGTAATGTGTGGCACTGGCTTCGCCAGTGCCTTTACGTTGCTCGGCAAACACTGGCAAAGCCAGTTCCGCACAGTGGTGGGCAAAGTCAGCATTCTCAGCCGAGTGGTCCGTAGATCGGGCGGTGCTTCGTGTAGCCTCCATCGGTCGTCAGAACTTCACCGACGGCCCAGCACTCGTTGGCCCAGCAGAACATGGTTGCGGCGGAGATATGTTTCGGTTCGGTAAGACCACCCAGAGGCATCGCATCTTCAACGGCTTGGAGTCTCGCGGCGCTGACTTCGTTTTGAGCCGCCATCGGACCACGCAATGGTGACGGTGCGAGGCCGTTGAGAATCAAACCATGCTCCTCAGCAAAGTATCGCGATTGCAGCCTGAGGAGATTGAGTAGACCTCCTTTTGATTCCTCGTAGGCGCTACTGGCGCGACCTTCCGAACCGACGGTTGCGGAGGTCGAGAGGATGATCACTCCGCGAGCATGGTGAACGAACGCCCCCGAATTGATTCCCTGTTTGATCACATTATGTGCACCCCAGAGATTCACTTCGCAGGCGC
The DNA here is from genome assembly GCA_012959465.1 of Planctomycetaceae bacterium. Taxonomy (GTDB): domain Bacteria; phylum Planctomycetota; class Planctomycetia; order Pirellulales; family Pirellulaceae; genus UWMA-0346. Next base: position 1,470 of record DUDC01000277.1, on the reverse strand, counting down.
CGAGGATATCTTCTTTCGTCAATTGCTCGGGAGGCGTAAGAGGCATAGGTGAGATACCTGCCGTGTGCTGCAAGTACCTGATTTGCCCATGTCGTTCGAATAGCGCGCGAACGTCGTCTTCGCTTGTGATGTTGACCGTTTCAGCGGCGACTTCCACTCCGCCATGGCTCTTCGCCGCGATCGTCGCAGCAAAATCGGTCAGCTCAACGCGTTCACCACCTACAGAAATCGACTCGGCATGGTCGACCAAAACCAATTTACTGAGGCCTAGCCAATCAGAGACGTGTTTCGCCAAGTGCTGGCCCATGAGGCCCACACCGACAATCATCGCAGTCGAATTATCGTGATATGAAAAGGGGAGTGCCGACAAGATCTGATCTCCGACTCAAGCGTTGTATCTGATAGACCACCGAGAAGGGCAGATTATAGGAAATTCGGATGGCCCACGCGATGGTAGAGAAAAGGCAATTCCCGGTCAGCCCGACGTCACGATTACCACCTGGCGCTGTGCTAGCGGATCTTTCCCCAGATTTCTTGCATCAAGGCAAACATCTTCGGGTCGTGTTCTTTGAGCTCAGCTCGAACAAATGGATAGAAGTCGTTCACACCCAGATACGATTCCGTCATTTCTGCGAAGTACTCTTTGTGATTACTGAGTGCATAGTGACGAACATTCTGCCCTGTATACAGCAGCACCTTGTCGTAAATACCCTTGTCTCGCGCTTCTTCGAATACCTGAATGATTTTGGCTTGATCGAAACTCAGCACTTGATCGTGATACGCATGCGCCAATTCGTGCAAGATGACGTAAGGATGTTTCGCCCAAACCTGCCTTGTCAACAGCTCACCGGCCTGCGGAATATGTACGTGTTTGACGAGATGCGGATCGAGGTCATGGGCAATCAACCAACCGCGACCGGGGTGATATTGCATTCCTCGAATTTTTGGATTGTCGCGCTCGATCCAAATCGGACGCTTTTGAAGCACGGCCACACGTTTTTCGTCCAAAATGAACTTTATTCGTTGTAGATGATTGGCCAATGCAGAGAGAGCCTTGTCCCCCAGTTCTGCATGCTCACCTTTGACCAACTGTGGATCGACCTTGATGGTCCATCCCTCAAGGTTCTTTTCGATGGGTTGATAGAAAGTCTCTTTTTCGTCTGCCGCAATGGGTGTTAACAGTAGCAAAGCGGCCACAACACTGGTGGCACATGTACGGGAAGTCGATCGCATGTTGTACAGTCCTGTCAGTTGGGATCGAATTGGCGGCCTTCGCAGACCGTGAGGATTCAATTGTACACCGTTTTCCACTATCGGTTCGAGACGATGCAAGCGGCAGGATGCGGGGGGCAGTGGGCAGTGGGCGTGGCCGTTGCCGCCGCTGCAGCCACCGCCGCCACCGCCGCCGCAGTGACCGCCGCCGCCGCCGCCGCTGCTGCTGCTGCTGCGAGTGCCGCTGCTGCGTGTTCT
>DUDC01000276.1 GCA_012959465.1 Planctomycetaceae bacterium | reverse complement strand
AACTGAGAGCGCGGCCTTCGATGCGGGGCATGCACGACGGCCCGCGAATGTGTGGCACTGATTCTGGCAGTGTTTTTTGAGCCGAACGCGCTAGCCTCGGGTCTTGCCAGATCACTCGATGCTAACGACAAGACCCGAGGCTAGCGCGTTCGGCTCAAATCCACATTGATCAGAAAGGCACACCAGTCTTCCGTGACAGTTCGTCGAGTGTGGCGACAACGGCGGCAGACAAAGGAATACCATTGGCCGAACGCTCACGTTCGCTTTCCCTCTCACAATCACCGGGAATGAGCGGGCCGTCGGTGCCAGCCGCCGGCTTGGTTTCCCGCATGCATTTAATCCACTCGTCGACTCGTGACTTGAATTCGTCGGCGGGACCGAAGCCATCGATCCTCATCGCTCCAAAAAAATGGCCGATACCTTGGCCGCCGCGCTGTTCAGGTTCGCCATTCCGCGGCCAAAATGAAGGAACAAAGGGCCCCCAATTTGCGCCGGGCAAGACGCCCGTCAGCAGATCGACCATGGCGGCTAGGCAATAGCCTTTGTGTCCGCCGCGTTCGCGGTCCGTACCCAGTGGGGCCAACGCCCCGCCACCGGGCACCTCGTTTGGATCGGTGGTCGGTTGGCCAAGTTCATCGACGGCCCAATCCGGCGGGATCGATTCACCATTACGACGGGCGATCTCGATTTTTCCATAGGCGACCACGCTGGTCGCCATATCGATCACCACTGGCGGTTCTTTGAGTCCGGGAAAGGCGATCGCGATCGGGTTCGTTCCCAAACGCCGCTCAGCGCCCCACAGCGGCGCCACCCAAGGTGAAGCGTTGGTCATAGCCCAGCCAATCATGTCCCGCGCCAACGCCCGCATCACATAGTAGCCGGCGATACCAAAGTGGTTTGAACCGCGAACCGCAATCCAGCCGGAACCGGCAAGCTCCGCCTTGTCCATCGCTATTTCGCACGCCCGTGGGCCGACGACTAGCCCCAAACCGTTGTCTCCCTCGACGGTCGCTGTACTGGGTGTTTCGTGGGCGATGTGAATATCGGGTCGAGGGTTAACACGTCCGCAATGCAACATCTCGGTGTAGTGGAAGAGCCTGGCGATACCGTGAGACTCAATGCCACGTAGATCGCTGGCAAGTAACACCCCAGCGGCGACGCTCGCATCCTCGTCAGGAATCCCCGCATCGACAAAAATGGCGTTTGTAAAACGAAGCAGCCGCTCCGCGGAAAATCGCTTGTCGCTCATGTGTGCAGCTGCCAGTGTTCCATTTTCCGTTCAATTGTCATCGTTCAAGATCGTAAACGTCCGCTTTATCAGAGAGTCATTTCCCTGGTGGTCCTTCACCGAAATCAAGAGTGACTTCTCCCCTGGCTCCGTCACATGGTCCAGCTTTAGCTCGTAAATCCCTACACCGAGTTGCCGGAAACCGGCGGCCAGATCATCACCGGCAGCAATACCATTGACGGAAAAATCAGCAGTGACGGAAAAGCTGTCCGGGTCGATTCCGCTGAGGTAGTCGTGCATTCCGATTAGAATTCGGTCGAATTTCCGATTCGAACCACGTGTCGGCTCGGTAAGAGTCAATGTGGGTCGTTTGTCGTCGGCGGCCCAGCCAAATCCGCGACGAGCAACATTGTCTGGGTCGTAGTCGAAATCGATCGGACAACCAAGCCCGATCCAGCGGACAATCGTGCGGCGATCCTCATCGGAAAGCGGTTGCACCTTGCCGCTCGCTACCGCGGCTGGCGGAGGCATCGGGCTGCCGCGAAAGTCCAGATCGGAACGGTTGCGATTGGATTGGCTGTTGGGAACGGGTTCGCCGGCCAATTCGAGCGTGTCGGCATCTCCCTTGACCCTGGCCGACGGAAAGTCGTCATTCGACCAACCGTCTAAACGCTCGCCATGAATCTTCCAGACCAACAGACTACGACGAGACTGGAACTTGCGGATATAGCGAGAGGCGTTGGTCTGTCGCCATGTCCCATTGTGAATGATCGGTTTGTGCCCAAACTTCGCCGGCGAGTCCGCAGCCAGGCGATAATAACTTCCCGGCCACTGGCCCCGGTTCGGAATTTTGACCAACTCTTCATCCGCGTCTAGATCGAGTTTGCTGGCAGGTTCCACGCCAGCCTTTGACGTGTGGCAAGCAACACAGCTTCTGTGGAAAATTGGTTGAATGTCGCGATAATACTCGACGTTCACCGCACCTTGCGTCAGCGTGTGCAATGCCGTGGAATCATCAACATCAAACTGTGGCCCGTGATTCTCAGGCTTTTTTCCGGTCAAGAGGGACGTGGTGTTTGTTAGATCAAAAATTCGATAATCGTCTCCCGACGCGATGGTTCCCGCGAACTTAGTCGGCCGTTGGCTATGAGCATGGCAGCCTCCACAATTATTACGAATCTCGCCCGGACGCAACTGATGCCACGTTTGCGCCATGTTCAAGACCATTCCGCGTTTGTCGATGGTCTGAAAAGTGAACGCGGTGTCGGCTGGAATTTTGGCCAGGAAACTCGTATCCGGATTTCCGTCCGCATCGACTGGCTGCTGGCCGGACGCGTCGAACTTGCGCACGGGAACCTCTCCCAAAATTCGCAATCGTTCTTGTGCATGGCTAAAGAACAGCCGTCCACTTCTGGGTCCTCGATGTCGGTCGGTCGTCGGTTCCATCGCCAAGATCCGTATGGCGTGAATCTCCTTGTTGTCATATTGGCCGGCGTCGGCGCCTTGGTTGAACCAATTGAGAGAAGCACCGTTTTCTGAAGTGTTGAATGGGTCCAAACCGCGATATCCATCACGATCGACACTCCCGGTGAATGAAGCGGTGACACCGCCCTCTAGAACGGCACCGTCCGGGTAGCTTTCACGTTTGTACATACTGGATGAACCGACTAGCCCGAAAGGCGTCCCCGCCGGTAAGTGGGGCGATAGTGCACCGTCATTGGCAAGCGGCGGAATCTTCGCCGGTTCTTTTATTCCGTAGATCCGTTCGTACGGCACAACCGCCCTCGGCCATTGTTCGTTGTAGAAGGGGTCGTTCTTGATCAGCAGCATTTGGTCGGGACTGTCGACCGGCTCGCCACTCTTGATCAAGTACAATCCACCATCAATTGACGGCTTTTTCAGCCCATTTTGATGGTTGGCCGGACCCGGCGTATACACCGTCAATAAGTGATTGTCCGGAGCCGCCGCGGGATGGGTGAATTTACCGACGCGTGGTGAGCTCTTGTCTCCTAGCAAGGAGAGATCCGCCGGTCCTTCCCCATTGTTTGCAAAGCGAGTGAACGACTCGAGTCCAAACGGACTGAAGGGCAGACGGTACAACTTCGGTTTACTGTTGTAATGACGACCGAATCGCAGGGGAGGATTACGGGAGTCACCTCGCCAACCTGGACCGAATGCGGAATGACCCTGCGAGACTCTCGGTGGCAATTTAAGATAGGCGCCGAACCCACTATTGTTCAAGTTGTAGTACTCTTCGGCGATGATCGATCCATCGGAAAGTTGAGTCTGGAAATGGAACGCGTTTGGAGCCGAGCCGGTATCGAAGGCACTAATCACCGGGCCCCAATTCGTGCCGTCGGGATGGATACTCCACAGTCCCCATAGCAAATTGCTTCGCAGAGCTTGGGATTCCATCGAGCTAAATACGACTCGCCCATCCTTCAGTACGACCGGATGCAAAGCCATTCCGATGTTCAAATGGCCAATGCACTCGACGTTGCGACCGTCATCGTCCATGACGAACAACTGTAATGTAGGACCGTTGTGTTTGGGTGGCCGAAAGGCGTGACGGTTGCTACTGAACACAATCCGTCCACCCGGCAAAGGGTGCGGACCCATATTGAAGACGCCATAATCGAGATACGTCTTGCCGTCTTCCGGAGTCACTATATCAGTCGCCCAGTTCGCGGCGCCGGTATTGGGTGAGAACTTTTGCTGGGTCAATCGGACCACTTTGCGTGTCTTCAGGTGCATCTTGTAAATATCCGCACCAGCCTTGGGGTGTTTGCCAGCCCAATTTGTTGTCATGTCGTGAATGTAGGTGTAAATCACCCACTGGCCATCAAACGACACGATCGGGTCGGTGACGGAACCCGCACCTCCCTCGACCAACACCTCTTCGCCACCGTCGGGCTGCAACAGCATCAAGTCACCACCCGGGTCCATCGTTACTGGATGAGCGATTTCGGTCCATTTCGAAATCACTTCATCACTTTTGCGTGGGACACGAATGTACACAATCGGATAATCGTACCGAATGGATGAGTCACTCGACACCTGCGGCACGTCCGTACGAAGATTTTCAGGGTACCGCTTGTCTGCTTCGGCAGCTGTAGTGGAGACGGTCGCACAAACCACACAGATCACCGCCCGTAGAGGTCGCATGTGATTATTCTCCTAGAGAGGGGCCGTCGTTGGAACGCAATTCTGACACCATCGACTCCTTGTGTCCAGCAGCACCCAGTAGGTCACGTTCGCCGAATGTGACGGAAGCACTTGTCGGACATTTTCGACGTCCCAATGCGAGCTCTTCCACGGCACGCTGATCTCCGTAGCGGCGATTCGCACCATCCTCCCACCATTACTTATTCCCGTTGAGGGGGCGATTCCACGTTGAATCGACGATCGATTTCGCTGGCAATCCCCTTGGCCGCGGAAAAGAAAACGCGTCGTGGTCCTTGCCGCTGGCGGGCGTTTTCATTTGGTCCGTGTCTTTGATTTATGGGATCGCCGCTACCGGCGTTAAACACCAAAGGACATCCATGTCAATTCTACAGTGGCGAATCTGGAAGGTCTTCTCGAAGATCAACTTGCTCATTATCCCCGTGATCGCTCCTATCTTGCTCGTTCCTTGGTTCAGGTGCGAGATGCAGAGAGATTCACCGACGCGACGAAAGACATACGCCAGCGACGAAATCACACGCAACATTGCCGGGGTAGAACAGGCTTCGAAACAAACGGCCGAGGGAGCTACCCACGCCGAAACCGCCAGCGTGAAAATGAACGAATTGGCCAGAGCGCTGGCTTCGCTTGTCACTCAGTTCAGAGTCTTGGCGTGATTGGTTCGGCGTAGTCGTGTGATGAGAAAACCCGAGGCTGGGGCCTTCGGCTCAACTAGCCGAGTTGATACGGAATCAACACTTCTTCATCGTTGTAGATAAAAGTGGCACCGCCCGTGGCAAAATTCTGCACGTCCGCGACCGTAGCTTGTCCTTCCGGCGTCTCCAGGATCTTCTCCATCGCCTGGCGGGACTCTGCGTATAATCCGACGATCATATGGTACGGCGGTTTCTCTCCCGGGGCCGCTGACTGGCACTTACCGATCGTCCATCCTTTCAGCCCCTTCATGGCACGGGCCAGCGGTACATGAATTTCGTAGTAGTAGCGATCAAATTCCAGCGGATCTTGCGGGTGACCGTACAGGACCGTTAATCGAATCACAATGTGGCTCCGTATTGACTGCAGTGGTTACGAGGAAAACTCGCGTCTCGACTGATCGTGTCATGACGGGCGCGTTCTGAGCACCGGCTGACGACGGAAGGACAGCGAGTCAATCAACACATTATGGAAAATGCAAAACCGGCCGGCAACAACACCTCGCGATGCGAGCGGTGTCACTTTTAGACACCAGCCGATATGACAGTGCTACTGCGGCCAGTCGAGACGTTCTCGTCTAACTCCAAACGGCGGCGGAAACGCAGATGACGTCGCCTTGTAAACTCGACCAACGGCCGCCAGATGCGAGCAGTTAGCCGATGCCTGATCAGCAGGGCGTGACGCCGCCGCATTGGACGCTGACCGAGGCTCGGATCAAGTTTCGGCGCGACCCGCATGGATCGCGGCATCCACTTCGTTCGCATCCAATTCTCCTTTTGACCGGCACTACCCGATCCGGACGAGGGCTTGATGGACTTCTTCGATCGTGCTGTCAAGAGTCGATGTGCCGGCAGTCAGGCCGACAGTCTCTACGTCGGCGAACCACTCCGGTTCCAATTCGTCCGCACCTTCCACATGCAATGCGGGGGTCAGATGTTCGTGACAGAGACGAACAAGCTGGCGAGTGTTGTCAGGTGTTCGATGTTCGGCTATCCACCCTGTTGATCTTCCCTGCGCTCGACGGTAAATTGTTAACAATTAACTTATCGACACAATTGTCCATTGCTAGTTCCAATCGACCAGAGGTCATCCAGCATGCCGCTGATCACACGTACGATTCGAGAACAGGTGACCAATCAGATTCGCGATGAGGTTGTCGCGGGAAAGCTCCCGCCCGGACAACCGCTCCGCGAAAGCGAACTGGCCGAGCGGTTCGGCGTCAGTCGCGGTCCGATACGCGATGCATTTCTGCAACTCTCTCAAGAGGGCTTTCTCGCTTACCATGCCAACCGGGGAGTGACGGTCCGGACGCGACCCAAAGACGAAAACCGCGAATTCATCGTCTCGTTGCGACAACAGATCGAGTGCTTTGTCGTTCGGCGTGGGCTGGACGAACTGCGATCCGGCGAGTTCGCGTCAATCAAATCCGCCTTGGACGAGTTGAAAGAGGCGTGCAAGGGCGACGACGTGGTCACGGTTGCAAAGTGCGATATGGCATTTCACGAGGCGATTCTCGTCGCTTGTGGCGGCGGTGACTTCCTCTCTGTTTGGAAATTGTTGTGCATGCAGATGTTGCTGACGTATACACGACTCGACAACCATCAGCAGGTCTACGACGAACACCTGGCGATTCTAGCGGCATTGGAAAGTGGTCCAAAGCAGGCATTAATGGCTGCGATCAAGGCCAACATCCGCTAGACCGGGAGCGTATAAATGGTGAGCATGAAAAAAGCGTCTCCGTGGATCGTCACTGCGATCACTACCGGCTTGTTGGTCTTGTCGAGTGAAGAGTCACGCGCCGCTGACGAGTTGACTGAAAGAGCAAAGACAACCCCCGCGCAAGCCTCGAAGTTGTTTGCGATCAAAGTCCTACCGCTGCTCAAGTCAAAGTGTTTTGGATGTCACGGCGACGACCCGGACGGTGAAGCGAAGGGCGAGTTCGACATCCGCAGCCGCGGGGAACTGCTTCGCGGCGGCGAGTCTGGCGAGGCGTCCATCGTCCCCGGTAAGCCACAGGAAAGCTCTCTGTACTCGGCCATCCAGTGGAAAGACTACGAGATGCCACCGAAGGAGAACGATCGCCTTACGCCAGTTCAGATCGAATTGTTTCGCCGATGGATCGAGGGTGGAGCACCTTGGCCCGACGAGGCAACTCAAAATCGGATTCGCCGGAAAGAATGGTCTGTGGTCAAAAACGACGAAGGCATCATCGTTCCCACAAGTGGTGGACTCGCCGACGAATGGACTTACCGGCGGTACAAGCCTGAAGATATCTGGGCGTTTCAGCCCGTGACGCGGCCCAAAGTACCCAGGGTGCACTCGGGACCTCACGGCAATCCCATCGATGCGTTCATCCAACAAAAATTAATGGCGGCGAATCTGGAAGCGGCGAGCGACGCGGACTTTCGAACGTTAATTCGGCGAGCCAGCTACGACTTAACAGGGCTACCCCCGACTCCGTACGAAATCTTTCAGTTCCGCCAAGCCTGGGAGAAAGATCGAGAGGACGCATGGGACGACTTGATTACACGCCTACTCGACAGCAACCATTACGGTGAACGATGGGGACAGCATTGGCTGGACGTTGTCCGCTACGCAGATACCGCCGGATTCTCAAACGACTATGAGCGTTCAAACGCTTGGCGTTATCGCGACTATGTGATCCGATCGATCAACGAGGATAAGCCGTTCAACGAGTTTATTCTCGAACAAATTGCCGGTGATGAACTTCGCCCGGACGATTCGTCGGCGATCATCGCGACTGGAATGCTGCGCATGGGACCGTGGGGAACGGCGATGATTCCCCAGGAAGAGGCGCGTCAAATCTACCTTGATGACCTGGTAAACATCGTTGGTCAGGCATTTTTGTCCATGCCGATGCGTTGCTGCAAGTGCCACGATCACAAGTTCGACCCGATTCCAACTCGCGACTACTACCGGATCTATTCGGCATTCGCGACAACGCAACCAGCAGAAGTCGCGGCATCGTTTCTCGCTGAAGAGAATCGCAATGGCTTCACTGCAAAACGAAAATTGGTGGAAGAACTGCTCACATTTGCGAAGTCCGAGCGCAACAAAGTTCTCAACAAACAGGAGACTGCCGCCAAAAAGTGGTACGCAGACCGCGAGCTGCCGTACAAGAACCCGACCATGCGAAAGAAGGATCCGGAAGACGAAAAGCCACCGCGTCACGTTGGGCTCGAACCAACCGAAAAAGGGATTCTCAAGGTCCGCGAACAAGATGTGTGGATTTGGGAACGACGACTAGAACGATTCAAACCGTTGACTCAAGGCGTCTACAATGGCCCAGACGATCGGAAAAATGGCCGCAAACTTCGACGACCAGCCAAGATCGATCCGAGTTGGCGACCGACGAATTTCATCCTCGCCGGAGGCTCACTGACGGCGAAACAGTCGCCCGTTCAGCCGGGTGTGCTCAGCGGAACCGGTTTGCCGTGCGGAAAGAATGCTGCCGACCCCTACCTATTACCAGGCGACTTGAGTGGACGGCGGCTGGCGCTGGCTCAATGGATCGCGAGAGACGACAACCCGCTCACCGCCCGATCGATCGTGAATCGAATCTGGCAGGGGCATTTTGGTCACGGCATTGTCGGCACGCCAAACAACTTTGGCGCGAAAGGTAGCAAGCCGACACATCGCGAGTTGTTGGACTGGCTTACGGTCGACTTCATCAAACACGGTTGGAAGATTAAACGGCTGCACAAGCTAATCATGACGTCCGATTCGTACCGCCGCTCAGGCCGTCACAAAGACTTGAAAAGGCTTGAACGGGTGGATCCCGAAAACAAGCTCCTGGCAAGATTCTCGGTTCGTCGGCTGACGGCCGAAGAGCTGCGGGACAGTACGTTGCTTATCAGTGGCGAACTGAATCGTGAAGTTGGGGGCGTGCCAATCATGCCCGAGATGAACATGGAAGTTGCCTTGCAGCCGCGGATGATCCAGTTCTCGATTGCCCCGGCACACCAGCCCTCGCGGACGCCGGCCGAGCGAAACCGTCGGACCATTTATGCTTACCGCGTCCGTGGTCAACCGGATCCGCTTCTGGAGATCCTAAACCTGCCGAACTCGAACGAATCCTGCGAACTCCGAGAATCAGTGTCGGTAACTCCTCAAGCTTTCACGCTGATGAACAGCGATGTGATGACCGATCGTTCGATTGCATTTGCTCTACGAGTCCAGAAGGAAAAGAAGGGGGCGTCAGCTCAAGTACGGCGTTCGGTCCAACTCGCCTACGGTCGAGTTCCGACGCAATCGGAACAACGTACTCTAGAAGCATACCTAGACGAAATGGTGGTCTATCACCAAGCCAACAATCCCGAACCGATCGAATACCCAAACCAAGTGACTCGTTCGTTGGTCGAAGAACTGACAGGTGAACCATTTGAGTTTGTCGAGAAACTCAACGTCTACAAAGACTATGTTCCCGATGCCAAACCATGGACGGTTGAGGTAAGCACACGAGCCTTGGCGGACGTCTGTTTGGTGTTGTTCAACTCAAACGAATTCATCTACGTCTATTGAGGCCTAGCGATGTCTGGTTTTTCACGCCGCAGCTTTCTGTATGGACTCGGTTCGTCTTTGGGAGCACTTGCGCTCACCGACCTATTGGCTTCCGAAGGCGAAAAGCAGAATCCACTTGCCGAAAAGCCGTCGATGCACTCAGCGAAAGCGAAAGCTTGCATCATGCTCTTCATGGAGGGCGGTCCAAGTCAAGTCGACACGTTTGACCCTAAACCGAAACTGAATTCGTTACATGTGACCGAATCGACGCGGACAAAAGGACTGGCCACGGGAAAACGCTTCTACGTGGGCAGCCCCTTTAAAGCACGAAAGGTCGGAAACGCAGGCATCGACATGTCCGAACCGTGGCAATTCGTCGCGGATCCGAAAGTGGCCGACCAGCTTTGTGTCTATCGCGGCTGTCAAGCGGAGTCTCTGAACCACCCGGAAGCCCTGCTGCAGATGAACACGGGAAGTCGGCTCGGCGGCGATCCGGCAATTGGTGCTTGGACGACCTATGGACTCGGCTCTCTCAATCAGAACCTGCCGGGATATGTTGTCATGACGGAGCTCGCTTTGCCGCAAGCGGGCCCTGCTAACTGGACGAACGGGTTCTTGCCGGCGCATTATCAGGGAACACGGCTGAGATCCAACGGTTCCCCGATTCTGGATTTAAACCCGCCCGAACACAAGTCTCGCTCGCATCAGCGGAGAGCACTTGACCAACTGGCCATGCTTAACGAAACGCACGCCAAGCGACATCCAGAGCACCGTGACTTGTCCGCTAGAATGGAGAGTTACGAACTTGCTTATCGCATGCAGGCAACAGTCCCGGGGATCGTTGATCTGGACAGCGAATCGGCACAAATTCAGAGAATGTACGGCCTGGAACGAAAGGAAACGGCCGCCTTCGGCAAGCAGTGTTTGATGGCTCGTCGCTTGGTCGAAGAAGGCGTCCGTTTCGTGCAGATCTTTGCCGGCGGGTGGGACAGCCACGACTACTTGGAACGCGGACACTCGTCACGCATCGCCAGCGTCGACCAACCAATCGCGGCACTCATCAAAGACCTCAGTGCCAGAGGTCTGCTCGACGAGACACTCGTCATTTGGACGGGCGAATTCGGACGCACGCCTGACAATAACTACCGAGGAGGAGTGACAGCTCTGGGTCGCGGTCACAACGTCGAGGCGATGAACATGTGGTTCGCTGGTGGCGGCGTGAAGCAGGGTGCGATCGTCGGTGCCACCGATGAAATTGGTGCCGAGGCCGTCGAGGTCATTCATCCGATCCGTGACGTGCACGTCACTCTCCTGCATCTACTCGGACTCGATGACAACAAGCTCACCTACTTCCACGGCGGTCGCTTCAAACAACTCTCTCAATTCGGTGGCGAAGTGATCAACGAGCTGATTGCGTAGTCTTCTAAGAGACGTTGTGCGACGCCGGTGCTATGCTACGCTCTGTCGATACAACGACGCAGCGAATGATCTTTTTAACCCGAAGCGTAATGGCGGGTGTTCTTCGTCGTTTTCGAGCGTCATCAATTTGGCAATGGTATATGCTCGGATCCCAAATCACCATCTCGATGGTGATCATCATCGTTAGCAGTGCACTCTTGATCACCTCAACAGGTTTGGCATACGAGTTGAAGATTTCAGAGTCTATTGGTGCCGTCGTTGTCGCAGTGCTAGTGGGGGCGCTGACGTTTACTGTGTTGGGAGTTTTCCTTAGAACGGTACTTCCCACGCCGCGGGCCGCACAGTTGGCCTAACTACTTCTCTTTTTTGCGATGCTACTACTGGCCGGCGCCGGTCCGCCGCCGGAACTCCTAGGTGACGGTTTAACTTCAATAGCAAACCTGTTGCGCTTAACTCACGTCGTAAAACTGACCCAAGATCCCTGGTTAGGATTCGGCTGGAACAACACCGAATTGGTGATTGTCCTGGGCATTCTGGTATCGTCTGGTGCCCTGACGATTTACTTTTTCAAGTGGGAATAACCGTTTATTGGTTGCGTTGCCTGGGCGACGGCTCGAGCTGCACGGGTTTGCTACCCGCGCCTAGGCGACCAAACGAGGTGTCTGTCTTCACCTTCTTCCATTTCAGTGAATCGAGTATCTGGTTACCCTGCTCGTCACGATCGATCAAATGCAACGACTCTTTTTCCTTAGCAAGCTTGAAACTTGCATGGAGACCCGAAGTGGCGTCTGCGTCTTGATCTGCCCAGACGATCAGGTACTCGCCCGGTTTTAACACGACATCGGCCGGAAATTGCCACTTCCGCGGTTGCTTTAGCGTGTCCGTGAGAAACATGCCCGACAGTGAGACGACCGCGTCCGACGAATTGTGCAGCTCAACCCAATCATCGAAGTCACCCTGCGGGTCCTGGATCGTTGTTTGATTGCTCGGCATGACCTCGTTGATGACAATCGCTGAGTGGTCGGCAACGTCCAATTCAACGGGCACACGAATGGCACCCACTTCGGTCTGAGCCGGCTTGAACACGGTGGTGCTCAGATCACTGTTGCTGCGAGCTTCCACGTAGTAGGCAACATCGGATCCGATAGGTTGCGGCGGAATTGAAGCGGCGTATGTCCCGTCACCCTTCGCTCCATCGTGATGTTCTCCGTCATCGAACATGGCCGTCACAATAAACGGCGCGTTGGATTCTAGAGAATAGGAAAGCAACATCTCGGCTGTCGGGACGTCACCGGTTACTGTCGCATTCACCTGCACCACACGTCCACCCTTCGATACCAACAATTCATGCGACAAACTGCGAATCACTGGATGCGGCTTACGCAGCTCGGCATTTTCCAGCAGATATTGCCGACGGCCCAATACAAAAGGCTTCAAGCCCGGTGCCGCCCGGCCACCTGTCCCATCCTGATCGACACTATTCTCAAATTCACTCGTGCTGTGGAGCTTTCGCGTGTCGGCAATCACATCATTGCGAATCAGGTCACGATACTGCTCGATGATCGGACCAATCGTATCCCAATCTAACCATTGGTCGGTAATCGTTCGTACATGCGCCACATAACGCGATCTCAGCCGAGGGTTTGCGAGCAACCGATTGAGCAACGGGAGCGACTCGTTTTCTTCGCCGGCAAAAGGGCTCAACCCATAACGGTTCGCCGGTTGAGTTGCGCCGCCAATCTCACGGTCCGGTGCATCTCGAATGGCAGGAGGTCGTCCTCCGAAACCACCGCCAGGAAAACCACCACCGCCAGGAAAACCACCACCGCCGAAACCACCACCGCGACCACGGCCGCCGCCGGGACCTCCCCGTCCGCTACCGGCAAGGCGAAAGGTCTCGTTACTGTCGTAGGGAAGAACATGAAAACGCCCGAACTTTGGATCCTGGTAGATCAGAAAGTCGCTGCCACGTGAATGATAGCCATCCATGTCGAGCAGCACGTTGTCCAACGCGAGAAACCAGAGCACGCGATCCAGATTTAGTTTGCCGTCCAGTTCCCGGTCGAGATCCTCGACCGGAATCTCGTGCAATAATCGAACGACATCTATCAGATCTTCCAGTGCCGCGCCGCTCGGTTTGGACTTGAGTTCATAACTGGTGTAGTTCGATTTATCGGCGCCCTGGTACGCCATCCCGCTACTGCGACCAGCGGGCACTTTCCAGCGGACGCCACCCCGGGTGTCAAACCACTCGTCGGTAAACTCTTTGTTGAACTGCTGCAGATTTGCATAGATCCCCCAGCTCTCTC
>DUDC01000275.1 GCA_012959465.1 Planctomycetaceae bacterium | reverse complement strand
AGCGGAGGAGGGACTCGAACCCCCGACACGCGGATTATGATTCCGCTGCTCTAACCAACTGAGCTACTCCGCCGGACCTTTAAGTGTTTACTTGGTCGTTGTTTGTGAGGAGACTTCGCTGCAACGTATCAGTGGTACAAACAAAGGTGGCGACCGCCGTGAACAGTCGCCTCATATGCCACCCAGTGTTGACTGCGGCCGTGAAGAATGGCCAATTCTACTCAGAACGGCCGTTCCAAAAAAGGGCCACACCACAAAAGCCGTACACCGCACTGAATCCTGGTCAGGCAGACTTGGAGCGGGTGGTCTGGCCGCGTCAAGATTCACTACTTCGGCACGCACGCCAGCGTGGCTATAGTCGAATGGTTGACGGTCAACCGATGAGCGTTGAACCAGAATTCGGATGACACACGCTGGCGCGCGCTCATGTCGGAGAGAAACGCCAGGGAAAAAAACCGACGGACAAGTGTGAATACCGCTGCTGGGTCGGAATCTACCGGTTAGACGGGTTAGATCACAGTCGGCAACGCATTGACGGAATTTCGTCCGGCAAGGAGATTACCGTGCCGAGTGAAGCAATTAGCCTAGAGTGTAGCAGCCGGCAAGCCGCCTGTTGCCACGTCATTAGAGAGGCGAGTGGCACCGATGACGATAGACCACAGCGAAGGACTCGATATTGCGATTCGCCCCGAGCGTGTGGCGCGTGTCTTGCTCCTCCTCGCGCTCGCGACTATCGGCTGAGGCGCAAATCTGATTATCTACCAGGTCGCGCCGAGCCCAGAACACAAGCTCGCCCGGTTGATGGAACGCTTCGATCTGGGGCATGAGCCGAGTATTCCCGCGTTGTATTCGTCGTTGAGCTTGGCCGTCTCGGCGGGCCTACTGGCGGTGATCGCGATAACGCACCGACGATGCCGCTCGCGATTTGTCTCGTATTGGACCGTGCTATCCCTGATCTTCTTGGCACTGGCAATCGACGAATCGGTCATGATCCATGAGATGGTCGACAATGTACTCCATGACTGGCTACAGACGAGCGGTATTTTCCACTTTGCCTGGGTCATCCCGGCGATGCTCTTTGTCTTCATCCTGAGCCTTTGTTATCTGAGATTCTTCTGGTCCTTGAATCGTCGCACGCTGCGGCTTTTTATCTACGCCGGTACGGTTTTCGTCGGCGGTGCCGTCGGGATGGAGATGGTCGCGGCGCTGATCATTCCGAACCTGGGTGTCGAATCGATCGCCCATACAATCTCGCAAACAATCGAAGAAACGTGCGAGATGCTCGGCGTCGTAATCTTCATCTATGCATTGCTCGACTACATCCGTCGCGAAATTGGCCCGCTTCGTATTCGCTGCCTGGTGGAACGGCGGCTCGCCGCTCCCACCCGGGTACCCGACATTAATGACGTTTCCGCATCGGCAAGGATTGCCACGCATCATGCCAACCAATCCAATGGCTAACGCTAAAAGAGACGAATCTGCTCTGAAGCGTAAAAGAGTTGGACCAAGTGAAGTTGGTCTGGGTTGACTGGGTTTGACTCAGCTCTCGGATGTGATGCAAGTCAGTTCTAGAAAGAAGCGGCGGCAAGTCACACCCCTCTCCACATACCGTGGAGAACCGAGCAAGGGCTTGTGACGTCTTTTCGTCCTAGCGGAACGTAGCCAGCGAGCCGGTCTACTGAATAGTTGATCGTTGGAGCTCGACCCGCAATATTAGCAACGGAGTAGGGCGGACGACCGTCGTATTTTCTTGCTCGTCTCTGCGCTTGCCCTTTTTCCTGCCTTCCACCAGGAGCATTGCCGGAGCGTGCAGGACGGACCTTGTTTCTTGTATGGTACAATCCGGTTGTTCGTGACCGTTCTTTTTACCTTTGCTTGGGGGAACTAAAGACTATGGATCGAATAATGATTGCCGTTCTGTTGGTGTGCTGCACCTTGAAGATTGCTCTGGTACAAGGGCAGGAGAACAGGCCATCAAGAACCTGGACCGACGTTACCGGAGAATTTCGGATCGAGGCCGAGCTGGTGAGAATTCGTGGCGACGAGGTCGTGCTTCGTCGCGCTGACAAGCGAGAGATTACTCTACCGTTGGCCAAGTTAAGTAAGACGGATCAAGAGTACGCCCTCGGCCAACTTCGACTCGATAACAACCTGAAGTGCATCGACCTTTCGGATCTGGTAGGGAGACTTCCACTGAAAGTTATCCGGTCCAAGCGGATCCTGCGGCAAAGTGAAGACTGGGAGCACAGTACCTGGAAGCCCGATGAAAAAGAACTCGATTCAGTGGGCTACCCATCAGTTGTTCTCAACGACAGAGGTCTCAATCCGGATGGAAAATACTATCTGTTCTATGCGCACCATGAACCGACGTCCGGGATCGGCTGCGCGGTATCCGATGCGATCGACGGTCCCTATACCAAACTGGCAAGTCTCGACCCAGACCGCAAACACAGCATGGTCTTGGTGAATCCGCATTCGCCAGGAAAGGTTGGAGACCCGTCACACTACTCGACCCCATCGGTGGTCTGGAACGGGGACGAGCAACTATGGTTCATGTATTTTCACTATTACAACCACTTCCATCGTCTTTGGGAGGAAAGCCCCGACCATCCGGGCGGTGGCAACCAGATGACGGCGTTGGCGACGTCGCCCGACCTTGCTGCCCAACAATGGACGGTCGTGAAGGACAAGTCGCTGGCCAAGGTAAGTGTCCACGACATCCTGCCCGTGTTGACGACGTCGAAAGAACCGTGGATGTATGGGACTTCATCCTATAACGCAATTCAGCGGTTGCCGGATGGTCAGTGGCTGGCGTTTCTCCGCGGTACCTCAAACCAAGGTCTTTCCAACGTGGGATTCGCGACCTCAGAAGATGGAAGGAAGTGGGACTACTTCCCCGAGAACCCCGTGCTGCGTGGAGACCCCCGGGAGAAGAAGAACCTCGTGCGACCGGGCTTCATCGGCTTCCTCGGAAACGACCGCGGTGGCATGCCGCAATACTTGGTGGTCTGGACCGAGAGTAAGGTTGGGGCGGATGTGCCCCGCGTTCGCTACGGTTATACGAGCGATTTTGTACAAATTCGCCCGGACTCGCGGGGATTCGCCGAGTGGCCTGCCGGTGACGGATTCATTTGCCCATGGCGAGAAGGAAATCGGTTGTACCTGTTTTCAGGAAAACACGTCCACGTGATGCGCCTGCCGGTGGCGACGCGGTAGACGAAGTTCTCCCTCGCTTACGCTTCGGGTTACGAAGTCGACGTACTGCCTCCACAATTAATTAGCTGTAAGCACAAACGCAAGGACGGAACAGCTGCGTCGGCGTAAATGAACCAAATCTTGCTGCTTGTAGGGGTCTGCGTCTGAACTCGCCGCCTGAGCGCGACGAAAGGCCGAAACGGACGTCTAAACCAAGTACTCAAAGACGAACCAAATCCAGGCCGTGCCGACGGTCCCGTAGATGATAGTATTGACCAGTGTGACGAAGCCGCCGTTCTTATAGATTTCTCCCGCGGTCAGGTAGCCGCTGCCGGCGAAGATCGCGTTGCCGGAACTCGCTTGGGGCGTGATGGGGGAAAAAAAGTTCGTCGCCAACAGCAACATCATGGCGAGCATGTTCGCCGGTAATCCCACCTCAAGTCCTACCGTCAGGAAAATGGGAAAGACGGCGACCATGTGCGCCGTTTGGCTGACAAAGAAATAGTGAATGAGAATGTAGGAGAGCAGCAACACGGCATAAACGATTGGCATCGACCAGCCGTTGATCGTCGCACCCACCAGGCCTCCAATCCACTCCATGAATCCAAATTTATCTAAGTGCGACGAAAGTGTGAACAGCGAGGCGAACCAAACAAAGGTGGAAGGGCCATTGCTGCTGCGAATGTCGTCGACGGAAATTACATTCGTCACCATCAACACAAACAAGCCGCCCAGGGCAACAGCCGTGTTGTTCATGCCGAGCGACTTTGACATGGCCCAACAGCCGATCAACACAGCGAACGTTGACGCCATAATCCACTCGTCGCGACTTACCGGGCCCATGTTCTTCAATTCCGCCTTCGCTGCGGCCGGTGCTTCGGGTGTCTTTTTTACTTCTGGTGGAAAAAACCGGTAGAGTAAGTACGGAACAACCGCCAACGCCACAAGTGACGGTACACATGACGCGAGGAGCCAAGAGCCGAATGAAATATCGATCGTGTTGTCGATACTCATTGCCAACTCAACGCCCATCGGATTTGCTGCCATGGCGGTCAACCATAGGCCCGACGAAATACTCAAACCGGCGATACTGTTCATGATCAAGAACGCGCCTAGCTTGCTGCGGGTCCCATCTTCCGGTGCCGACCCAGCACTGCGGGCGACTGAGTCGGTGACGGGAAATACCACGCCAGACCGGGCCGTGTTGCTGGGTAGGGAAGGCGCGATCAACGAATCGGTCACCGCCAGTGAATAACCAAGGCCCAATGTCGAGCCACCAAACTTGCTAATGACCAAGTAGGCGATTCGTGTACCGAGTCCCGACTTAACGACACCGCGGGCGATGGCGAAGGCAACCACGATCAAAATGATGGTGTGGTTTGAAAAACCAGAATAACCCTGTTTGTAC
Source organism: Planctomycetaceae bacterium (assembly GCA_012959465.1). Classification (GTDB taxonomy): domain Bacteria; phylum Planctomycetota; class Planctomycetia; order Pirellulales; family Pirellulaceae; genus UWMA-0346. The sequence goes on along the minus strand of DUDC01000275.1, from coordinate 8,832 downwards.
GTCAAGACGCCCGCAAGAATGGCAATCGCCAGCGCGCCGAGAGAACAAATGAAGATTGGCATTACATCGACCAAGATCATCGCGATTGTGGCGATAAAGATGACGAACAACTTCCATGCATCCTCGGTCAATAATTCCAACTCTTGCTCGGCAACTTGCGATTCGGCAATAGCCAATTCCTCTCTGACCCTACGTACCTGGTCCGCTTCGAGAGGCTTCTTCTGCTTGCTTGCAGATTCCGAAATCTCTGCATCGCTTCTTTTCGGGTCGGTTTTCAACAATCGAACAGTCAGCCGAACCTCTTCGAATGGAAGGTTGACCTTGCTGGCGATGAACCGCGCCTTATTAGCCTGCGTGTTTTTCAAGCCGTCAGGAACCGGCAGAAACCAAGCCGCAAAAGCCAAGAGAATGATCGTGCCGGCATGAATGCGTTTGCCGGGATTCATGATGGACGGCCAAAGGGCAGTAGAATGCTCGAGAGGTTACTCATCGCCGCATTGTATGCGACTGGTCGACTGAGGTGTAACCCGTTACAAGAACGACAAAGCCACCCACAACCGGCCGGTTGCGAGTGACTTTGAGCTGAATTAATTTCTGTTTCAGCCGCTGTGGTAATCATTTGTCCGAGTAATGGTAGACGATCTCCGATTCGTCGCCCTCCGTCTTGATCGCCTCGGCGAGTAATCGAGCGTCTTTCGCATTGGTCGTCGTGGCGATCTGCTGCGAGGACTTGCAGCCAACGCGATAGACAGAACACGATTTTAGTGTCGCGTCGTTACCTAATTGTGGGTGTTGGATCCACTCTTTCTGTTGTTTTCCGGTCATGACGAAGACATTTCCGAAGCGCTTCTCGCGATGTAAGCTGGCTGCCCAAAAAGCGTGCCGGGCATTTTCGTGGCTCGTGATTCGCCATGGCGAACGGCTGCAAGTGCGTGAATAAACTGCGAACGGCTGTTCTTCTGCCGCCTTCTCGGATTTGTCCACTGGAGCAGCGCCTGCGTTGCTCGGCGCCCAAGCTGCCAACACGCAAATCGTGATGGCGGTAAAACCGATAGCGAAGATCCGCTTCGCTGATGCACACGACTTGGACATTGATTGGCTCGTTGCGATCTGAACTGTGGTGTGGTGGATGTTCGACATGGTCGTATCCTTTGTGGTGTTAGATTGTTTTATGTTGTGCCTATCCTGTACTGCGAGCGCCAACGTAGAATCGGGTCATGAAATGCTGAATAATTTGAAAACTCTCCGCGACTGGCCTACGATGGCAGGATGGAACGTCCTGCCGATCATTCAGTCATTTTGGAGGAATGTCTCGTTCGAATGCGAGCTGGTGACTCGATTGCGCGAGAGCAATTACTACAACATTGCAGTCAACGCTTTGAACGTCTGGCACGCCACATGTTGCGTTCGTTCCCCAGCGTGAAGCGCTGGGAACAGACCGGCGATGTACTACAAAACTCCATGTTGCGGTTGCTGAAAGCTCTCGATTCAGTACAACCCGAGACACCGCGACATTTTCTGGCGTTGGCAGCCACACAAATTCGACGTGAGTTGATCGATATGGCCCGTCGGTATCAAGGACCTCAAAGTCCGGCGGCTCATCATGCGAGTTGGGCCGACGGAGACGAGTCAGTTGGGCCGGATGATTTGGCAGAGGGCGCGGATGTGACGTATGAACCTGGGCGACTGGCTCAATGGTGCGAACTTCACGAACAGATCGCCGCATTGCCAGAGGAAGAGCGAGAGGTCTGCGAGTTACTTTGGTATCAGGGCCTAACGCAGTCGGAGGCTGCCGGGGTTTTAGCGGTCTCAGAACGTACCGTAAAGCGGCGTTGGCAAACTGTTCGACTGAAATTGCACGAGATGTTTCAAGGCAACTTTCTTCGTGAGGACGGCTGGTAGCCACGGCAAGGAGTCACCACTCTTGAACGATCCTTCGAATAGTCCGTCCCGACCCAATCTGGCATTCGACGAACAACGTGTTAGCGACCTACTGGTGGATTGGGAGGAATTGCGCGACCGCGGAAAAGAGCTAAGTGCCGAAGAATTGTGCAGTGATTGTCTGGACTTGGTACCGGAGGTACGCCGTCGTATCAAGGCACTCTGCGAGATGGACATCGTTTTCCAAACCGACAAGACGTTGGACACCGACGTGGAAGACGATTCACTGCCGAGTTCGATCACCAGAATACCGAAACTGCCCGGTTACGAGATCGATTCGGAATTGGGGCGAGGTGGTATGGGCGTGGTCTACCGAGCGCTGCAAACCGGATTGGGGCGGACGGTTGCTTTGAAGATGATCTTAGCTGGTGAACATGCTGGTCGGGATCAGTTATCGCGATTTCAAAACGAGGCGGAAGCCGTTGGTCGATTACAACATCCCAACATCGTCCAGATTCATGAAGTTGGCGAGCATGACGGGTTGCCTTACTTTTCGATGGAATTCGTCGCCGCCGGAAATCTGGCGAGTAAGCTGGCCGGGACGCCGCAACCGGCTCGCGACGCCGCCGCCTTGGTACAGACGTTAGCACACGCCGTTCATGCCGCACACGAATGTGGAGTGATCCACCGTGACCTTAAACCGGACAACGTGTTGCTGACAGCCAATGGTGTGCCAAAAATCGCCGACTTCGGTCTGGCAAAAATGATGGATGAGGGCACGCGGAAGACGCAGACCGGCTTGCCACTCGGAACCCCAAGTTTCATGGCTCCCGAGCAGGCTCGAGGTGAATCGGCTGCTATCTGCCCAGCGACCGATGTGTATGCGCTCGGCGCAATCCTCTATGAAATGTTAACGGGCCGACCGCCGTTCCGCGGCACCTCCGCACTGGAAACCGTCCGGCAGGTCATTGCCGAGGATCCACTGCCACCCCATCGTCTTCAATCGAAGGTGCCGCGAGACTTGGAGACGATCTGTTTGAGGTGCCTCGAAAAGCGGTCGGAACAGAGATACGCGACCGCCGCACAGCTGGCCGATGAGCTCCATCGATTTTTGCTGGGCGCACCGATTTTGGCACGGCCAAGTAACGTATGGACGCGTGCCGTTAAACTCACTCGTCGGCGACCGGCGATCGCCACACTGCTCGCCATTAGTACTCTTGCTGTCGGTGCCCTCATCGTCATGGGAGCCACCTACAGCGGGAGACTGTTTCAGGCCAACGTCACACTTGAGAACGAGATGGCGAAGAATCAACGACTCTTGTCCCTGTCCTTCGTAGCCTACGGTCGTGTCTGTGCGATAGCAGCTAAGGAAGCCAATTTAGACGATTCCCTGGCAGTGCCTTTTTCACGCACGCCTCAACTTGGCAAACGCTACGAGCGTCAATTTAAACTCGATTACGACTTGATTTCTCAAGCCGGTGACCCACATGTCCAACCGGAACTAGACGCTTTTTGGCAGGCATTACAAGCGAAAAAGAATGGCGAGTCACCGTCTAACCTCCGGCAGCTCGCACTTGAATTGGCACATGCGTGTGGCGATGCCTGGCAGATAGCGACCCGCGATTCACCGGAATTGCGGGCCACAATTCGTCAACATCTTTACGATCGCACCTGTACTGTTGTCGATCGGTTGGCCGATGCCGATAGCCTGGAGAGTGCTCGGCACGAGTACGCGGAGTTCTGGGAGCTGTACTGGGGGGAATTGGCGATCGTCGAAAGCGACGAGGTCGAAACGGCGATGATCGCATTCGGCGATGTCCTGAAACTCTGGAAGATGCAAGGGACTAGTGCTGCCGCCGGCGAGCTCTCCGATGACCTACAAGAAAAAGCGGCCGCTCTACGCAAAGCCTGCGGTCTGAGGTGATCGGCTCGGGCAATGGATTTGAGCCGCAGGCGCTAGCCTCGGGTTTTTTGTTCGCATCGCATGATCCTGCTAGAATCCGAGGCTAGCGGTCTGTTGACTTAGCGCTGAAAACTCGCAATCCCCACCGGCCCTGTGCCGGTGGAATTGTGGTTTGGCAACTACCCGGCCAACACTATTCTGCCAGGACGCGAACGACGCGAAAGCCGAGGAAATTGATGCGGTACGTTGGGAAGTGTCCGTCGCGCATCGACGATTGACAGAAACTGGCGTCCACGAACCAACAGCCTCCTCGGCTCACACGCCTCGTGCCATGCAAGGGACCGGTCGGGTCGACAGCGGCTGCACTGTCGTATTGCCCCAGCCAATCTTGACACCATTCGGCGAGATTCGCGTGCATGTCGTACAGCCCCCATTCGTTCGGTCGCTTAAGACCTACTTGATGAGCATATTTTTCGCCCACGTTGTACGTGTTTGCTTTGAACCAAGCATAGGCGCCAAGACCCTTTGAATCATCGCCAAAACTATACAGCGTGGTCTTGGTGCCCGTCCGACAAGCGTATTCCCATTCGGCCTCGGTCGGCAGACGATAGCCGACTCCGCTCGGTATGAAATCCACCAGTAACCTCTCCGGGTCCGTTGGCTTGGCGTCCGCAATTCGTCTGATTTTGTAACAGGGTGTGCGATGTTCGTTCTTGCTCAGCTGATTGCAGAATTGCACCGCATCCTCCCAACTCACATACGTCGCCGCGTAGTCCGGCCCTTCCCTGACAAAGTCCTTTCCCTTCCAAGGACTAGTGTCCATCACGGCTGTCCATTGGTTCTGCGTCACTTCCGTGTTGCCCAGAAAAAAATCAAGGCTGATCTGAACTCGATGCTCTGGATACGGCTTGCCGATATTTTTCGTTTCCCCCTCACGAACATCTGGATTCCCCATCGCGAAGCTGCCCGCCTTAATCTGCATGAGCTTCATCCCGATCGAGTTGGTGAACGTCTCGCCATCGCTCGGCGACTCTTCATCGGCTTGGGCAAGTGCCGACAGGCAGGCAATCGCGAAGACGATGACGCAACGTGATATCATTCCAGCAGTCCAAGTGGAGGATTTGAGACGAGTGGAGTTTCGTGAGCAAGATATATCATAGTTGTTCGTCGATCTTGAGTCGTTTTCCGCTAACAGGGTCTGGTTTCTCACCCGACCTGACGAGGTACAAGCTGAAGTTTATTTGGTCCACCAGTCCCTCACCGACAACGCGATTTATCCGGAATTGTAAATCTGACTTCAACTGCGCAAGGTCCGATTCGAGCAAATCGCGGACAAGGCTGGAGCGTATAGCCAACTCGACCTGTCGCCGAACATCTTGAGTTCTTCGGTCGAGCCTATCCCGCAGCCTCTTTGGGCGTTTGGAAGTTGCCTCGATCTCGAAACTGCATTCAACTTGTAGGTCGGTCTGCGGAACCACGAAGGCGAACGTCCCCAGGTCGACTTCGCCGGGGCGTTCGAGCCGAGACCAGGCGAGTCCAAGGCTCAGGAGAAAGATCGTGATCAGGATGGCCCGCAAACTGAATTGCCTACACCGATAGCGATCGGTTCTTGCGGCCGTGAGCAGGATATTCATCGAATCAGTCCAAACGAAAACGGAACTTGTTGACAAGACGATAGCAGATTCACATTTCGGTCTCGACATGGATTTAGTGGCCAGTGTTTTGAGCCGAACCTGTTAGCGTCGGGTCCTGGCAATTCATGGCCATTATTGAAACCCCGAGGCTAGCGGCTACGAATCAAAAAGAACTGGACCTCACGATGGCTCCCGTCATCGGTTAGAATCTCAGGTTTGCCAACCATACGACTCGCACGCCCCCTCCGAACATGACCTCACCGCGCCCGAACATACTTTGGATCTGCACGGATCAGCAACGATACGACACGATTTGCTCACTCGGGAATCCGTTGATTCGGACACCTCACATTGACGGGCTGATTCGCGATGGCGTTGCGTTCACCCAGGCCTATTGTCAAAGTCCAGTATGCACACCTAGTCGGGCATCATTTCTAACGGGTCGCTATCCGAGGACCACTCGTTGTCGACAAAACGGTCAGTCGATCCCGCCGGACGAACGCCTGGCAAGTCGCCTGTTTGCCGATGCCGGCTACCGTTGCGGCCTGTCGGGGAAGTTGCATCTGGCCTCTTGTTCCGACGGCAAAGTCGAAGAACGGATCGACGACGGCTACGATCATTTTGCCTGGTCCCATCATCCTCAACCTGATTGGCCGGAAAATGCCTACATTCAATGGTTGGCAGGACATGGCAAGAGTTGGGAGGGGCTTCAATCGACACCGAATTCTGCTTACGTGATGCCGGGTGTTCCCGCTGAGTTTCATCAGACCACTTGGTGCGCCGAGGAGGCAGTGGAGTTTATTCATCGCGAGCGAAACGCGCCGTGGTTTTTTAGTTTCAATTGCTTTGATCCACATCATCCGTTTGATCCGCCAGCCGAATATCTGTCGAGGTATTCGGCGAACGCGATGCCACTGCCAAAATCCCGGCCCGGCGAATTGAAAAACAAACCTCATTTCCAGAGGCTGGACGCCGAGTGGGCGCACAATAGCCCGGGTGAATTTCACAGCGGCGAAATGTCGGACACTGATCGGCAGGAAGTCTGCGCTGCCTACTACGCCATGTGCGAGTTGATTGATGATCAAGTCGGGCGGATGCTTGCCGCGATCGAAGAATCTGGGCAGCGCAACAATACAATCGTCATTTTCATGTCAGACCATGGCGAGTTGCTTGGTGACCACGGGATCTATTTTAAGGGGCCACACTTTTATGACGAATCCATACACGTGCCGTTAGTCTTCTCATGGCCCGAGACGATTCGCCACGATCATCGCGTCGACGGACTCACCGAATTGGTCGATATTTTGCCGACGTTACTCGATCTCGCTGGGTTGGATATTCCCCCACGTGTCCAAGGGCAGTCGCTGATCGGTCATCTCACGGGTTCACGCGACGCGACGGATGGCAGAGAGCACGTCTACAGTGAGTACTATAACTCGTGGACTCACGGTGACGCTTACGGCACGATGCTGCGAAGTGAAGATCACAAGATCGTTGTCTATCACGGACGGGGCACGGGGGAGTTGTACGACTTGAGAAACGACCCGGACGAATTTGACAACCTCTGGGACGATCAGAGTGCCCATGCGTTGAAGATGACGATGACAAAGCGGTGCTTTGATGCCAGTGTGTTCTCGATGGATCCGATGCCTCTACGGCGAGGTTCGTTCTGAAGGCATGCGCAAGTCTCATTTGTCAGGAAAGGAACAAGGCACTTTTCGAGGCTCGGCTCAAGCATGAAAAACGCTGACAAGTCACCGCACTGGACTGGTGATTTTTCGTCAATCATCGTCGACGAGGACCCGGCGGTCGGCCGTTCGCTATCTGCCGTTAGCGGTGGTCCTCCTCCTCATACCGATCGAGCATTTCACGTAATTGCACCGATTCCTCCCGTGAGAGCCGTCGCGCCTTGAGCAGCCGGTCCATGAGTGGCTCCAGCGAGCCCTTGAGGACCCGGTCATAGACATCGTCAACGATCCGCGCGACAACGGATTTCCGTTTAATTCGAGCCGAGTATTCGTAGACATTACCTACACGGCGGGATTTGACGTACCCCTTGTCGACGAGACGATCGAGCATCGTTTTGACGGTGCTGTAGGCCCAGCCGTGCGCCTCGGTAAGGTCGCCCTGAAGTTCGGTGGCCGTGCCATTTCCGCGTGACCAAAGGGCTTCCATCACCGACCATTCCGCCTTGGCCAAGTCGGCAACTGTCTTGTTCATTATTCCACTTCCTTCGTCGACTTATCTCTACAACTGTCGAATACCTTAGGGGCCAGCACTGACGCTGTCAACCTTTTTGTTCGAGGCCGTGGTCTCGCCCCTCGCCCCCTCGGCTCCATGCCATGGCCGAATTCGCGGCTATTGCCGCTGGCTGTTCGGCAACCGTTTTCCAAACCTAGGAAAGCGGTGTTGGCTAGCCGGTTCGAAACGCTCCGTATCGTCGAGGTAGATATGGTGTTCGACGTCGATATGGTCTGAGTCGATCGTGATCAGATTGAAGGAATTTTTGTTCGTCTCTCGAGCTCGGCCCCGCCGCGAAGTAGAGGTCCCAGACTGGACGATAAGGATGCTTCGGTCATGATCCGTTTCGATAACATCCAGCGAATTGCCGATGTACGCGCGGTGCAGATGTCCACCCAAAATCATGTCGACACCAAGCTCGGTAAATCGTTGGAGTACGCTCTTGAGTCGTGGCATCCTAGCATCATGAGCGTAGTCGGGCGCCGAGGCAAAGGGATGATGGGCGACAACGATGCGGGCCGCGCCCGCCTCAGCACCAGCAAACCAGTCACAGCAAAACTCAAGTTGGTCCTGGCGAATTCGACCATTGGTAATGGCCGTCCGCGGCGCCGTTGAATCCAAGGCGACGAACATGGCCCCGTCTACCGTGACGACGTGGTTCAGTTCGGGATGAATGTGCTGTTGGTAAAGGCCGTGTGGATTGCGAAAACGCTCCGCCACACGATACAAAGGCACGTCGTGATTGCCGGGAACGACAACCTGCGGAACGTCCGGAAGACGCTTGATAAACTCACTCGCTTCACGAAACTGCTCGTCTTTGGCTCGTTGTGTAAAGTCACCACTGATGACGATCACGTCGGGTCGCAATTGGGGCGTTAGTTCTAGAAGCTTCTCACCGATTTGCTCTCGATAGGGTGGTCCAAAATGCAAATCGGAAATGTGCAAAACAGTTAGCATGTTAACGTTGGATTGTTCGTCCGACTCTCGACGTTGTTACGCTGTCTCGACTTACTGCGAGGCCAACGGTACACATTGTTTGGAACGAAACACTGGCGAAGCCAGTGGCACACATTGTACCGAGCATTACATTCTCAGTTTTTCTTACTTCCCAACAATGACTTCGAACAACCCGTTGGAATCGGCTTGAGCTCGGGCCATGCCGGCCGTGTTGAA
>DUDC01000274.1 GCA_012959465.1 Planctomycetaceae bacterium | reverse complement strand
CAAAGCCTTTGGATATGGATGAGGTTCTTAGCTTGGTGGATAGCGTACTGAATGACGACGTAGAGCCTTGAGCCACGCTGGCTTCGTGCCCCCACGAAAGCAAGAAGTGGCTCAATGAGGAAGAATTGGGATGGGACGGCCTTGGAGGGTCAGCGTGTGTTGGTGGGTATCGATGCCCAGATGCCGATACATCGTCGCCAGTACATCGGTGGGTGCGATCGGACGGTCGACCGGAATTTCACCATTCTTGTTCGACGCACCAAGCACTTGTCCGACCCTCAAGCCGCCACCCGCGACCAATATACTCATCAAGGATCCCCAGTGATCGCGGCCACCGGTCTTGTTGACTTTTGGAGTGCGGCCAAATTCGCCCCACACAACAAGCAACACCTTCTTGTCCAACCCACGCGCGTAGAGATCGGTAATCAACGCTGATAACATTTCGTCGAGTGGCGGCCCAGACACATCCATGCCCCGGCTAGGACCGTCACTGCCGTCGGCCGGGCGATCATCGTTCACGATGTTGCGATGCCAGTCCCAACAGAGCGAATCGGGTGCCGTGTTGATTGTGACAAACTTGACACCCGCTTCCACCAATCGCCGCGCGAGCAATGCCATTTTTCCCCAGCGATGTGAACCGTATAGTCGCAGCGTGGCTCGCGATTCGCGGGTAATGTCGAATGCACGACGCGCGTTCCCCGAGGTCACCATATTGAGTGCCGCGCGGTTGAACTCGTCAACGCCGTCTAGGACTCCCGTCGAATCAACATTGCGGGCGAGCCTATCGATTTTCTCCAGCAATGCCCGGCGGTCGCCGATCCTCTCGATGGTGACATCGTCTGCGAGTTTCAAACTGGCGGTCGATCGCTGCAAGCGGGCGTTGTCGAACTCGCGTTGGAATGGATCTTGCAAAACAGTGAATGGTTCGTGCCGGGGTCCCAGATGTCCCGCTCCCATCACCTCGCCGATGTTGATGTTCCGAGTCTGTTCCTCAGATAAGAGGGCGTATTGTGGCAAGCCGCCTGGAGCGCTGTTGTGAAATCGTGAGACGATGGACCCGGCCGACGGCCTGGAGGCGACATTGTTCTCGCCCGCATATCCGGTTGAACACCAATGAGCTGCCACAAAATGTCCATTGGTGGAGTGAGTTACGGAACGGATGATTGCCGCACGGTCCACGACTTGTGCCGTTTTGGGCAGCGTCTCGCAGAATCGAACTCCGGGAAACTTGGTGGCGATCGAGTCGTAAGGACCGCGGATTTCTACTGCGGCTTCGGGCTTGGGGTCGAACGTTTCAAACTGACTGGGGCCGCCACCAAGCCATATCTGAATGACTGCCGTGTCATCACCACTCGCTGCTTCGTTTACGTTTTCGGCACGAAGACGCAATACGTCGGGAAGGGAGAGACCCGCACCACCAGCGACCAAGGTGCTTTTTAGAAACCGTCGCCGTGTTGCTCGACCCGCCCGTGTCGATTGACGACTTAGTCCAGCCATCCTGACTCTCGTTCCAAGACGTGTGATAGTTGGTCATCGTGGGTTTCACCCCACACAAACTCCGCAGGACCTCCGAATTGTAGTCGTTTACGCCTTCAGCGTACACACAAATTCGACCCGATGGCAGATGTGAAAACCCCACCGGCCCTGTGCCGGGGATTGGGGTTTGCAACTACCTGGCCAACAACACACCGCACCGAGTTCATTCGGCTCGCACCGCCAAAGGCGGTGCGAGCCGAATGAATTGGTTAAGCCCGGCGCCGCCGATGTAGTTTTCAAACCTAGTTCCACCGGCACAGGGCCAGCGGGGAAAAATGCATGACGTCGACTAGATAAGGACCCCGTAACGCGTGCCGGCTGATTTGTCGATCGGACAGGCAACGAAAACTAGCGAGGCCCAGAGGACAAAAAAGGGGTTTTCTGGCTTGAAGCCTTTACTCGTGATATATTTGACGGGGTCTCACCTTCACCATCGTTTGAAAGTCCCGTTACTTTGGATGTCGAGTGAAAGGAGAGCGTCATGCATACACAAATGAAAATGAAAGTCCCCACGGCTCCATTGTTGTGTACCTTGATTTTGGTCGCGGTGAATTCACTAGCCGTATTTTTGGTGCACGCACTGTGGTGGCCTTCGACCTGACCAAGATTGAACGGCACATTGAGCGACAACCCGAGTACACGACGGATGCTCCCGGGTATTGTCTGCTTGTGTTTGGCCCCGAAGCGGAGACGCGTGTCTGGTTGGTCAACGATGGCAACGTGTTGTACGTTGACCGCAACGGAAACGATGACCTGACCGAAGTTGACGAACGCGTAATCCAGCCAGAGACATCGACGTCACGCACGTTTGATGCGGGTCTGATTCGCGATCAATTGGCAAGGGGGTATTCGCTCCGAGTCTACATGCAATCAGACGGAACGGCCAAATTGCGTGTAAAACAGGGCAGTGGAAACTACCAGTACGCGGGTTGGAGCAAGGCGACAAAGCCTCGCTTTGCAAACAAGCCAGAAGAGGCACCCATTATTCACTTCGGTGGACCGATGACGTTTGGGCAATACGGACCTCGTCAATCTTTGCCTCGAGATATCGAAGGTAAGAGCTACCGCAAGACGTCGCTAAAGCTGATGATCGGAACTCCGGGGATTGGAGAGGGTTCGTTCGCAAGCTACCACTGCCGCTGCCGCCGTGACAAGAACATGACGGCAAAGGTCGAGTACCCCAGCCGTAGTGGAGGTGGCCCGATTACCACCGAGGTTGCCTACAAGATGCACGGGTGAGGCTACTTTTTTTTTACGGCCCCGTGCGGGTTCCTTCGCAAGCCGGTACTGGTATTGCTCGCATAACGCTTTCGTTCACGAATTTCGCCGATTGTGCTGATGCGACGTTGGAGTTCGATATTCCGGCGAAGTAGGAGACTGTTTTGGTCGACTGTCATGGACGTTTTCGCTATTTCAGCGACGGAACGCGTTGGCGAGGTGAACTTGAAGGCATGTAGCCACGGGCGCGAGCCGGTGGAGTACGTGTACCGCGGTTTATTCGTTCGCCGCGTACGTGGTGACGGCATGTGTCCTGCGAGGATTCGCAACGCGGTTGGCACCACGTTGCGTGGGCTAAAACCCGGTGACGGTAAAGTCACGTTGCTCTATTTTTAAACCGGAAGTTTGTCGGACTGTACTCTCCTCGTCGCGTCAATTCTTGTCGTCAACAGAATCTGCCCCGCGAAGAGCCGGTGACGCGACCGTTTCATTGTCTTGTGGCGCTTCGAATGAATAAGTCTTCTTCCATAGGACTTTGTATCCGGCTCGTTCCGGCATCCAGAAATGCTCAGCCGGGTGCGGCGTCTCAAAAATCTCGATCATAAAAGAGACAGGTTGTTTCAGTTGATCGCTGTACCACTGATAAACTTGATTCGGACCATCAAGACGCGGTAGTCCGCCCTGTAGCATCAATCTAGAAATTCCTTTGTGCGACGCTTTCCAGCCGTAGTAGTGACCGTTTCGTACCGGCACAAGGATCTGTTTGGCAACCTTCTTTCGAAGCCACGCCACGGATTTTTTTCGACCCTGATCGTCTTTATTCGTCGCGACGTGAAGGCGTACCGGGACCCAGATCTCTTTTTCTCGATGGACTGTTTTGTCAGCCGCAGTCGCAGCGACTCGGACTTTAGTTCTCCATGCCAATAATCTGCCGCGCCGGAAAAATTCCACTGTAGCTTAACCGACGAATCCGAATTTCGCCAAGCACAATCGTGTGGAGATTTTGGGGCATTTCGGCTGCAGAGGAGTCAGCTATACAAGCACGAAGCGGCAGCGAGTGAGTCGTTTGCCGCTCTCGAGACTCACTCGCTCGCGCTTCGTGCTTGTATTCCAGTGCCAGAGTCCTCCAGTTTTTACCGGACACTGCGAAGCCAAGTGCCACACATTGGTCGTGGCCGCGTTTGCGGTTTCAGGGCTTGATCGGTGTGCATAACCGGCAACGTCGGCACATCAGGACCTCACATCGAGCATCGTAGTCCGGGGGTTGGATTTCGTATTGCGGGGTCGAAAAGCCCAACTAGTGTCGAACTCGTACCTTGGGCCGAGAGCCTTGTGCCAAAAGGGTCTGATTGGATCCGCTACATCTGCAGCGATCAGGGATTGATCGACGGAGTTGCATGGACCGCAAATTGGCCGTCGTCCGTTTCACGCCATTGGATAAAAGCCAAACTCATGAGGGAATTTCCCACACAACACAACGGAGCTGCGCCAGTTCGCCAACATGCGAACCCGGGGCAGAGCGTTCCGACCAGTCAATTTCTACCCGCCCTCTATCGCTATCGTTGGCGAGCGGGAGTCTTCTTCGTTTTCTCCCTCGCGGTGGTGATCGCTGGTGTCATTTTGTGGCCACGTAAGTACACCTCGGAGGCGAAGTTGCTGGTTCGACTTGGGCGATCCAGCGTCACGCTTGATCCGACGGTTACGACCGGGCACGTCATCGGAGTCGAGACTTCGCGCGAAGTCGAGATTAATTCGGCACTCGAAGTGCTCAATAGCCGGATAGTGCGCGAAATGCTGATCGACAAGGTCGGAGCCGATGTTCCGGCCGAACAGCCAATCAAAACGCCGCTGGAACGCGAGCAGGCGATCCGTGGGCTAAAAAATGATCTTGAGATCTGGTCACCGAAGAAGACGAGCGTTATCTCGTTGGCGTACGAAGCGAGTTCGCCAGAGCGGGCCCAAACAGTCGTCGACGAGCTGATGAAGATCTTTCTCAAGGAGCACCTGCGTGTCAACAGCACGCCTCGGTCGCTGCAGTTCTTTGAAGAGCAAGCCGCTGGGATCAAGAAGCAACTTGATGAGCGGACACGGGAAGTCAAGGAAACGAAGGACAAGTGCGAACTCGCATCGATCACAGGCCGCCGCGGCACGTTGGAACGACAGATTGGCGAAGTTGAGCAACAGGCAATCAACACCGTGACAGAACTATCGGCCAGCAGGGCACGAATTGCTGCCCTGGCGGGTCAGTTGACCAGCATGCCCGACCCGCTCATCAAGCGATTTGTTAAGGGTCACCCGGCGGACGCAACAAACAGAATGCGGGAAGAGTTGTTTCGATTGCAGATCAAGGAACAAGAGCTGCGTTCGAAATACACCGACGAGCACCCGACGCTCATCGCATTTCGAGAGCAGGTTCGCAGAACTAGAGAAATATTGGCAGCCGAACAGCCAGACCGCGGTCAGGCAACATCGGCGGTGTTGCTAACAGAGCAACTTGTCGAAGAAGGACTGACTGCTCGGCGTGAGACCATCGAAAACAACCTTGGGAAACTGAACCAACAGCTAAAGACACTCAATGCCCAAGAGGTTGAAATCGTCGATCTGGAACGAGAAGTCCAGTTCTTGGAGACAAAGTATCGCACCTATGTGCAGAGCACCGAGCAAACGAGAATCGCCCGGGAACTGGAGCAACAGCAGATCACAAACATCAGTGTGATCCAGCACGCTACGCAAAATGTGAAAGCGTCAAGTCCTCGGAAGGCACTCTCACTGCTGATCGGTGGTTTCTTCTCGGTGGTCGGATCGTTGTCACTGGTCATGCTGTCGAACCGGCTCAATACCACGCTCCGATCGGTTGTTGATGTTGAAGAGATTCTAACAGTGCCCGTCTTAGTGACAATTCCTAAATCTAGTCGCGACCTCTCGACGCTACGTGTAGCGAGATAATCCATGATACAGATGCACACTACCGTTTTGCAGACAGAGGAAACCGGCGAGCTAGGCCGGACTAGCGAGTGCTTTCATTCGCTGTTGAGCTCTTTGAGTTTGACAGCTTCCGACACTGACCGACGCCTACGTACGATTGGCTTCACGAGTTGCCTGCCGAGTGAAGGTGTTTCCACCATTGCCATTAACACGGCAGTCGCCGCTTCCTCGGTGAACGACCAGCGAGTTCTACTGGTGGACGGGAACTGGAACAACCCTTCATTGGATCGATCGTTCGACCTGTGCGCTTCGCCGGGTCTTGCCGAGTGCTTGCACTCGAATGTTGACCCGCGACCTTGGATTCAAGCAACACGATTTCGCAATCTATCCGCCTTGGTGGCGGGAGAATGCGTCACGGACCCCTATGTGGGTTGTGGGTCAACTCATCAACTGTCTGAGCTAATCGAGTCAGTTACGGCGATGTTTGATACTGTCATCTTCGACGTTGCTCCCGTTGGAGACTCAGATGTGGCGATGCCACTTCTGTCGTCGTTGGATGGAATCGTGCTGGTCGTTGAGGCGGATCGCGTATCGCGACATCTCGCCCAGCGTGTCGTTCAACGATTCGAACGGGCTGGCGTGCGATTGCTCGGAATCGCCCTGAATAAGCCGCGACGGCTACCCAAGTGGATTTCCCGAATGAACTGAGCAACTTGATTCTACACCCACCTTGACCTATGACAACAAACAACTTGGCGCACCATCATCGAGAGGACGGGCCCGTTTCCCTGGCGGAGTTCAACCAGGTCCTTTGCGAACGAGATTTCATTCAGCGCATGCAAGAAGAGCGGTTGCGAGCCGAGGCGGGAAAGATCTCCTCGTCGCTGATCGCCTTGCGTTTCGAAAATGGGAACCATCGATTCAATGGAAACGTGGCGATTACCTCACGAATCGTTAGTAGCCTTGCCGGTAATGGAGCAGAGTTCGGCAATTTACGTGACGGTCGATTGGGCGTTCTTCTACAGAAGCCTCCTGCGGAAGTCTCTTGTCTTGCGGTAGATCTCAGGCGAGAACTCGTGCGAGCGTCTCCGTATATGGAGTTTGACGTCTATCACTTTTCATCTTTTCCTGTCTTCGATGCATCTGGGTCGTTGAAAAGGGCCGCTACTGTCGCCGGTGATCAAGAGATTGACGAGATTTTTGTCGCTCCGATGCCGACGTGGAAACGTTCCTTCGATATCATCGCCTCGCTCATCGGCCTACTCGTCTTCTCTCCATTGTTCGCTCTGGCCGCGATCGGAATCAAGTTCCTTCCGCAAGGCCCCGTATTCTATTTTCAACAAAGGTCTGGCGTTGGTGGTAAGCCGTTTTGGATCTACAAGTTCCGCACGATGGTTGTCAATGCGGATGAACAGCGTATGGAACTCAAGGAGTTAAATGAGCAGGACGGTCCCGCGTTCAAAATCGAAGAAGATCCTCGCATTACAGTCGTCGGCCATTGGCTGCGCCGACTCTTCATCGATGAATTACCGCAATTGCTAAATGTGCTGAAGGGAGATATGTCGCTTGTCGGCCCTCGGCCGTTGCCCTGTCACGAAGCAGATGAATGCGAACAGTGGCAGCGACGCCGCTTAGTGGTCGTTCCAGGAATGACATGTTATTGGCAGGTTGCCGATCGGTCGAAGCCCATTCCGTTTGATGACTGGATGAGAATGGACCTGAAGTACATTCGCAACCGGTCATTTGCGACCGATATGGGACTTCTGTTCAAGACTCTTCTGTTTGTCATCGGATTTCGAGGCCGGTAATGAACCAGTTGCAAAAGACCCACTATCAACAGCAACAGGTCGGCGGCCTGCTTTGGGTTTCGCTGGCATGTGTATGGCTGTTGGCAGTCTCCTGCAACTCGCTTCCGTCCGACAGAGCCGATGTCTCGATTGACGCAGCCACCAACGTCAAGGTCGTCTGTCGACTGTTCTGCGGGGTCGTCTTGTGTTTGCTGCTTGCAAGTGTTTGGACTCATCCAAAACGACAGCAAGTGATGCGCCTTTGTTGGCCACTCGTCCTGTTTGTTGGCATGGCAGCACTGTCGGCCATCTGGTCGCCACTGAAGACAATTTCTCTTTGGCAAGCGGGTAGTCTGGCCGTATTGTCGATGCTCGCGATGAGTCTGGCCGTTCTGTACGACTCGATCCGCGATTTTTCGTTAGTCATGTTTCACCTCTCATGCGTGTTGCTCGTTAATTCCGGGACGGTGTTGGCCGCAACGTTCGTCATGCCGAGTATTGGTTCCCTCGATCGCGTTAGCGAAGGTTTCTTTCATACAACCAGTGCCTCTGCATCGGCATCGTTGGGACTGACTCTGCTTGTGGCCTCGGCTCTGTTTTGGAATTGGAGATGGGCGAGACTATTACTGCTGCCTGGTGCCGTGGTCCATTGCGCCGTTCTGTATCTGGCGGTCAATCGCGTTTCGATTCTGATGACGTTCATCATGTTGGCGGTTATTTTCTGCTACTACAGCGCGCGCAGCCGTACGGTCCCACTGGTCTTTGTCGTTCTGGTCAGCCTGACTGGCTCGGTCTATGTTGGCCTTGACCCTGGGCTAGGTTCTGTTGAAAGGCTGCTCGCCGCCTCGTCAAGTTACGCAAGTCGCGATCAGACCCTCCAGCAGATCATGGAGCTCTCCGGGCGCAGCGAGATGTGGACTGCAGTTTGGACCGAGTACCTTGGTTCACCTTGGATCGGTCACGGCTATTTCGTCTGTTCGCCCACCGGTCAGATATTCGTCTGGAATCGGTGGACGAACTGGACAGCCCACAACGTCTTCCTTCAATGTCTTATGTCGGTTGGACTTGTCGGCATGCTTCTCTTGCTGTGGGGCTTTGCTCGAGTTGCGAGTTTCTGGGGCCGTTGTCACGCCAGAGGCGTGCTCTCGTCGGAGTTTTCGAAGTTGTTTGTTTTGCTATCTATTTGGAGCTTTGGCTGGGGCCTGTTTAACGAGTCGTTCCTAGGACCTACACGGCCACAGTCGATCGCGCTTTTTGTGCTGTTTGGATTGGCGGTCGGAGAGCTCGTCTCTGCGCACTCGGTGATCGATGACCAATGCGATGGATTAGATACAGCAACAAGTGAATCTCGCCACGGTCTCCTGACGGGGGACGAACGCTGAAATGAAAATCCTAGCGTGCCACAATTACTACCAGCAGGCTGGTGGCGAAGACCTGATCTTCGCCGACGAAGTGAGGCTCCTTCGCTCGCGTGGGCACAAGGTCGTTGAGTACACATTGCACAATGACAGTATTCACGATATGGGGCGAATTGAACTCGCCAAGAACACCTTTTGGAATCGAGAGAGTGCTGCGAAAGTTAAGGAGATCATGCACCAGGAGCGGCCTGACATTCTGCACTCGATGAATACGTTTCCGTTGATTTCCCCCTCGATTTTCTACGCTGCCAAAGAGGCGGGCGTGCCGGTTGTTCAATGGTTACAGAACTTCCGCACGATCTGCCCAAAGGCTCAGTTTACGCGAAACGACAAACCATGTGAAAAGTGCCTTGGAAAGGCGTTCGCATGGCCGGCATTGGTCCACCGCTGCTATCGCGGGAGTTTATCAGCCTCCACAGTTGTCGCCGGTATGTCGGCATTCCATCGGGCCCGGAAAACTTGGGTCAAGATGGTCGATCGTTTTCTGGTGCCAACGGAGTTTGTCAGACAGAAACACATTGAAGGCGGCATTCCGGCAGATCGAATCGAAGTGAAACCCAATTTTGTGCACGATGACCCAGGCGTCGGAACGGGTCGTGGGGGATACTTCGTTTTCGTCGGACGCCTAAGCCAGGAAAAGGGAATAGAGACTCTGCTCGCTGCCTGGAAACGCCTTCCTGTACACTGCCGACTGAAGATCGTTGGCGACGGTCCACTCGCCGACCTCGTTCGGACCGCTTCAGCCAACGACGAACGTATCGAATGGCTCGGTTGGAAGAGTCTCGACGAAGCGCTAGCGATTGTCGGTGACGCGCTGGCGCTGATCATGCCGTCCACATGGTACGAGACATTCGGGCGAACGATCATCGAGGCCTATTCGAAGGGCACGCCAGTGATTGCCTCGCGTCTAGGTGCGATGGCAGAGATCGTACGCGATGGTGAAACGGGACTCATGTTTGAACCAGGCGATGACTTCGATCTCGCCGTCAAGGCCGAAATGTTGCTGCTCGATCACCGACTGACCTCGACTATGCGTCAGAAGGCACGCAGCGATTACGAAGCAAAATTCACCGCAGAGACGAACTACGAAATGTTGATATCGGTGTTTGAACGCACCCTGTCCGCATCGGGAAACAATCATATCGTTGACCATCGACTAAGCGAGGTGACTCGATGAGTATCGCTGCACAACGGCCAAGTCATGCGGATCAGTCGGGGGAACCAAGCTGGCCGCCGAAAGTCGATATTTTCGGTTGTGACTATTCGGCCACGACCTACGACGAGGCGGTCGATGCCATTGTCGACGCGGTTAATCGAGACGAATCAGGAGTCGTGTCATGTCATGCAGCACATGCGGTGGTTGAAGCAACTGGCAGCAAGTCTTTGTGTGAGATGGTCAACCAGTTCGACATGGTTACTCCAGACGGCCAGCCAGTCCGCTGGGCAATGAATATTCTTCACCGTACGCGCCTCGAGGATCGAGTCTATGGTCCCGAGCTGATGCTCCGGTTGTGTGAGCGAGCGGCCGACGAACGAATTCCAATCTATCTCTACGGTGGAAGTCCCGACGTCGTCAAGCAGCTCAACGACAAGCTAATTCGACGCCTGGATTTGAGAATCGTGGGATATGAATCGCCGCCATTTCGGGAATTGACGGACACCGAGGACCAGGAAATGGTCGAACGCGTCAACTCGAGCGGTGCGGGGATCTTCTTCATTGGGCTCGGTTGCCCGAAACAGGACATTTTTGCGTTCGAACACCGCCACAAAATCAACGCAGTTCAAATCTGCGTAGGTGCGGCGTTCGACTTTCACGCGGGCGCTAAATCGATGGCTCCGCGTTGGATGCAACGGCGAGGCTTGGAATGGCTGTTCCGTTTGATCCAAGAGCCGCGGCGACTTTGTCGCCGCTACCTGACGACGAGTACAGTTTTTGTCGCAAAGCTACTGTGGGCGATGTGTAACGTCCCACGCGTACTTCACCAAAGGCGCCAGCGATTGCCAAGTCTCCAGCGGCCTTCTTTTCGTGAGGAACTCTAATGAATAACGACTTGATCCTCGTTGCTGGCGGCGGTGGCTTTATCGGCGGGCATTTGATTGCGGATCTGCGACGCCGCGGTTTTACGAATATTCGGTCGGTCGATATCAAACCGACTGACCAGTGGTATCAACGCTTTGACGGCGGTGAGAACATCGTCGCTGATCTGACAGACAAACAGTGTTGCGATCGTGCCTGCGATGGTGCTCGTGAGGTCTACAACCTCGCCGCCGATATGGGAGGCATGGGATTCATCGAGAATAACAAGGCTCTTTGCATGTTGTCGGTGCTCGTCAACACGCATCTGCTGCAAGCGTCCGTCGACGCTGGCGTTGATCGGTACTTTTATGCCAGTTCGGCTTGCGTCTATAACGCCGACAAGCAGATGTCCGAGGACGTTGTTGCGTTGAAAGAGGAAGATGCATATCCCGCCATGCCGGAAGATGGCTACGGCTGGGAAAAGCTATTCGCCGAACGAATGTGCCGACATTTTCGGGAAGATTTTGGCATCAACACGCGGGTTGCCCGATTCCACAACGTCTATGGACCGCACGGTACTTGGGAAGGTGGACGGGAAAAGGCACCCGCTGCCATTGCACGCAAGGTAATTAACGCCTGGTCCACCAATGATCACCATATCGACATCTGGGGTGATGGCCGCCAGACGCGCAGCTTTATGTACATCGATGATTGCGTCAAAGGCATTGATATGATCATGCACAGCAACATCGAAGAACCGATCAATCTTGGTTCCAACGAGTTGGTAACGATCAACGGGCTCGTCGACATGGTCGAAGAGATCATTGGTATCAAGCTGAAACGTTCCCATAACCTCGATGCGCCCAAAGGCGTCAACGGTCGCAACAGCGATAACACACTGATCCAGAAGCTACTCGGCTGGCAGCCTTCGATCACGCTGAGAGCTGGCATGGAGGAAACGGTGGATTGGATTCGCGGCGAGTATATGGCCCTTTACGGTTCCGAGCCGACGAACGACGCCTCGGATCTTTCCAGAGTTCTTCCCCACGCAAGCTAGGGCTAGGTCGGCGATCTTCAATGCGATTATCGAAACCACGAATCACGATTGGCCTGCCGGTTTATAACGGCGAAGCGTTTTTGGGCACCGCGCTCGAATCCCTTTTGGCCCAACGGTATTCCGATTTTCAAATTGTCGTGTCAGACAACGCGTCGACCGATTGTACGGAAGAGATATCAAGGGAATACGTCAAACATGATTCCCGCGTCCGATATGACCGCCTTGATGAGAATGTCGGCGCAATTGGGAACTTCAATCATGTCTTTCGGTTTTGCGACAGCCAGTACTTCAAATGGGCTGCATGTGATGATGCTTACGAGTCGACGTACCTCGAGCGTTGTATCGCTGAGATGGATCGGAACGAGTCGGTCGTGTGGTGCCACTCGCAAAGTGGAAAGATCGATGAACACGGCCGGGTATTGCAAATAGAAGATCCTCGTGCAGAAGGTTGGTCACATACCAGTCACGCGGGGCTGCCGCGAGCCAACTCTCAGTCGAAGTCGAGGTATCGGCGTTTCCGCGGCGTGCTTTTGGGAACGGTTTGGTGCGCGGACAGCTACGGTGTGATTCGAAGCGAAGCCCTTCGCAAGACAAAACTGTTTCCGGCATGTTTCGGTTCCGAACGTGTGTTGATCGGGGCGTTGAGCTTGCAAGGGCAATATGCCGAGATTCCCGAAACGCTTTTTTATCAGCGAATTCACTCGCAAGCTGCTGGCAGTATTTGTTCGGCTGCAGACCAAGCCGCCTACGCGGTTGGGAAGAAACCGAAACGATGTATCCCAACAAGGCCGCTTCTGCTGAAGGGGCACCTCGACGTGATTCGCAACACGCAAATGAGCTTCGGTGATCGGATGTTGTGTCGATTCGCCATCGTTCAATACCTGTGCCAAGTAAGGAAGTGGAAGCGAGTAATCACTGAGACGATAACAGGCCGTGGCGTTGGGCAGTTGAGAAATCGGACCAAGACACTCCTCAACGACAGTCGAGTGCGTTAATGACCAAGTTGCCGACCTCCTCAATTTTGTACCGGGCCTCACGCAAAGTGAAGATTGTGAAGCCAAAGAAAATTCTAAATGCGAACAGTGCAGATGGCCCAACCAGCCTGTCTGTTTTCGTACGTCAGCGTCAAGTTCTCCGAGTTGATGTTCTAATCGGAGTAACACCATGACAGCAATAAGGACTGGCGCCTCGGAATCACTAAAGCAACATTCTCTTCAACTAGAGTTATGCGCCGGGTGCGGATGCGACAAGGTGACGAGTTTCTTTGAAATCGAGCGTTTGCCGGTCCATGTTGGCATGTTGCACGACAGTCGTGAGTCCGCTTTACAAACGCCCATGGGTTCGGTCTCGCTCGCGTACTGCCACCGATGCGGGCTTGTTTGCAACCAAAGGTTCGATCCTGCGAGTACTCAGTTCGCACCTGGATACCAGGTTGCACTTCATCATTCAGAGGTATTCCGATCGTATATCGATGACGTTGTCGAACGCCTGATTGCTCGCTACGACATGAACCACAAAAGGGTACTTGAGATCGGTTGTGGCGATGGCTATTTCCTCCGTCGGGTATGTGAACTTGGCGCCAAT
>DUDC01000273.1 GCA_012959465.1 Planctomycetaceae bacterium | reverse complement strand
TGAACGCTGTAAATCTCCATGCGTCATTGCGCCGTCGATTCTCATCCGAAGTTGAATCCCAACTATCGGGAGATGTGACACCGGTTCGTTCTGCATCGCGGCGAAGTGTCGCGATTTGGCTAGTTACCGCTGCATGCCTGGCGCTGATTGTCGGGGTAACTGTTAGATCGTTTTCAATCCCACAGCCGCCAGCAGTGGTTACTCAGGTTGTGGGGGCCTATCGGGACACCGGGATTGCCTACAGCACCGGCGAAACGCTGGAACTAGGCCCCATGGTTGTTTCCCGGGGGTTGGTTCGGTTGGATTTTTCGAACGGCCCGCGTATCACGGTCGAAGGTCCGGCGCGGCTGGAGTTGATCGATGAGAATCGCCTGGTCTTACATCGCGGAGTGGTAACGGCGACGATCCCCGAATCGGCGATTGGCTTCGTGATCGATACCGACGCTGCTCACGTGGTCGACCTCGGCACTTCCTTTGGCATTTCTGTGAGCGATACAGGGCTCACGGATGTGTGTGTTTTCGAAGGTGAGGTCCAGGTAAGTTCGCCCCAGATGAAGCGTCCCGACGAGAAACCTCGCCTATTGCGCGAAGGCGAGGCGGTCCGTGCCAGCAAGAACTCGACGTCCATCGATTCCGTAGCCTACAAAACTTCTCAGTTCGAGAACGCTTGGTCCGTGAACTCGGGAGTACTGCAGACGACAGGTTCAATGCGTTTCGTATCGCCCGGCCCTGGCTTCCATCCTGGGAACTATGAAGACAACGAACACATCGTGGTCTTTCCAGAGCGGAAAGGGATCATTTCCAGCGAGACAATTCGAGTGGACATGGTCGATCCGGGTGAATACGCCAAGTCACATTATCGCGACAAGCCTGAACTGCCGTCGGGGCAGCGATTGACGAGCTACCTGCTGCAGTTGGACGCATATCCAGAAGGGACGAACCCCAACCGAAAACGGAACGTTCGCGGACAGATTACTTTCGCGAACCCCATTGTTGGTGTGATTATGGCGTCTCGTTTGCTGAAAGAATCAGAGGTCGTCTTTGGAAACCCGGAAGTGGAGTACCCAACCCCGCGGGCGGTCGAACAACGACCTGAAGGCGACGAGCGCCCGGGATTTGACAGTGTGATTCTTGCTGCCGACCAGCGTACGTTGATTCTCGATCTGAAAGTGGCTCCGCAAAAGCTTGATCAACTGCGTGTCCTGGTTGAAACCGACTAGTTTTTCACAGGCAAAAGAATGCGAGTCTTCAACTTCCTAGAACTCAGTTCCCAATGTGTCTTCATGAATCAGCGCAGCTTTGAGACGTCTGTTTGGCTGTCTCTCGTGTTCCTGATCTCCGGCGTCTTGGCAGTGGCGGATGATTCCACGTTCGAGAAAGAAATCGTTCCATTCTTCGGTCGCTATTGTCTGGACTGCCACGATGACTCAGCCACAGAAGGCAACCTTTCGCTGGAACAGATCGATCCGAAGGTTGGCGGCGGTCCGGATTTCGAGACGTGGCGCATCATTCTCGAGCGAGCCAAGTTTCATGACATGCCACCAGAAGATGCTGACCAACCCGCAGCCTTCGAACGTAAGGCATTAGTCAATTGGATTCGCGGAAAGCTGCTGGAGACTCAGCAGCCCGGTTTTCCGATTGAGGACAAACTAAAGCTGCCTGCGTTTGGAAATTACGTTGATCACGCCGCCCTGTTTTCGGAATCGACCGGGCAGCCGGTGATTCCTGGTCCGCCAAGGATCTGGCGATTGCGGCAGAAGATTTACGGCAATCTCCCTGTGGGTGACCAGCGTCTAAGAGGGTCTCACAGCCTCACGGATCCACTGGTGCTGAGCGACGGAGCCGGATTCCGCGATTATGCAGCTCGCTACTTCATCGATGAACCAACGACCGAAATGCTGCTGTCCACGGTAATTCAGTGCAATTGGCGTCGCCCCCGAATCCAAAGCCGATATTCTGTCCATTTCCGCCTGCATATTGACGTGCGTCACGCAGCACCGCTATACACAGATTGCTTTGTTGTAGGCTGTTGAACTGTCGCTTGCCCGACTTGGGTTGATGCGTGTTGTAGATCAGCAGGTAGTTAGGATCGTGCTCTGAAGCGCCGCCAACTTTAAATCGACTGATGGTCCTCCAAGCGTCCACCCTGTCCATGTTTGTCAATGGGTCAAGTTTCACTACCTCCACATATGTTGAGAACGCTGCCATTGTGTCGGATCCATTCCAAAAGATCTGCGGTTTGTCGTCACCAGCCTCGCGGAAGGCTTCTTGGACGACTTTCTCGAACCTACCTT
>DUDC01000272.1 GCA_012959465.1 Planctomycetaceae bacterium | reverse complement strand
CGTAGGCGAAGAGTCGGGACAAACGAAAGATGACCTGTTTGGACTGGACGACCTCGACGTAGTCAGTGATCCATTTTCCGTCCCATTGCAAGACGGTGCCGAACTAACGCTGCAGAAACCCACAGCTCGGCCGAGAACAGTCGACAAGCGCAAACCGGACGGGAGTGACAAGTCGAGCAAGAAGGGGCGCCGTCAAGCGTTAAGGAGAACGGCAATAGGGCTTAACATTGTCTATGCCGGAACGATCATGTCGCTTCTGGCGAGAATGGCTACGGTGATCCCCGTTCCCTTCCTACCGATACTCTTCTTTTTCGTCGCCTTCGCCGCGTCGATCAGCATTATCGTCGGACACGTCGTCTGTCTATTCGTCCCTGCCGACACCAATGCGAAAGGTTTCATTATCGGCGCGGTTGTCTGTGACTTGGCCGTGGTCGGCGTGCGCCTCTTTAAATTTGCGAAGCCCGACCCGGGCCTCTTTGAGTTCTTTCCGCATGGATTCTTTCTCGTAGTCTTGTCCCTGCAAACCTTGGGCTCACTGTTATTCATCGTGTTCCTGAGGCAATTGGCCGTCTCTCTCAAACGTCGCGCGCTGGCGGACGAAGCGACGACGCTCATTCTCATGGGCTGCGGCGTGTTCGCGCTAAGCTTGCTAATAATACCTTTCGGTTTCGTCCTCGCGCTCGCCGGCGGACTCGGCGCAATTATCGGCATCGTGCTTGGATTTGCTTTCTTCGCGTTCGGCATCATGATGTTGTTCAAGTATCTTGAACTACTTCAGCACCTCTCGAACGCCATCTTAGGGAGACAGAATCGCTGACTTCTTTCTGGCGGAGCGCCGGACAAAGAACCACACCTGATATGCTCTTTCCTGCTCTTTCCGTCTCAGTATTATCATTTTCATGTCAAAACATCTTACACGCACACTCATTATGTCGAAGCTACGGCCGAGGAAGGCGGTGAATCGCGCTCTGCCGGGAAATGAAAAACGCATCTGTCGGCGGCGGCTACTGCTCGCCGAACGGTGGTGGAAATGACTGCGGTTGGGGACGAGGATCGACGTGGGTCGGCTGTTCGTCAATGACAGTTGCACTGCGATGTAAATGAAAGCTCCGAAAAGTCGGAGCACTCCAAAATTTGGAGTGCGGTGACTTGGTTGAGGTTCGCGGGAACGAAAAAAAGTCTTGCCGCCGCTGTGGCCGCTCGGGTAAAATCCGGTGGCGGAAATTCGACTTCCTTTTTGCCGCTGGTCCGAATAACGTGCGCAGGTGTTTAATGAACGGCTGAATGATGCAGCCCCTCAAACAACCCTCCACCCTCCACCCTCCAACCTCCAACCTCCAACCTCCAACAGTCAGAGAACATGAGCATGACCATACATTCTCAGCTAGGGCGTCGCCCACTTCGCAGCGGGTTCACACTGGTTGAATTATTGGTGGTGATTGCAATCATCGGCGTATTGGTTGCTCTGTTGTTGCCGGCCGTGCAAGCGGCGCGAGAAGCGGCCCGCAAAACTAGCTGTCGAAACAACCTAAAACAAATCGCCCTCGCGTTACACAACTATCACGACTCAGTGGGTAGCTTTCCGTTCGGTTGGGATCAGCGAGGGGCCGGTTGGAGCACGATGGTTCTACCGTTTGTCGAGGAGAGCGCTCTTTACGATTCGCTAATCTTCCAAGAGTCTGGACCCGGCAATTGGAATTTCAACGGATCACCCAATGAAAAGGCCTGCGCCACCATGCTCGAGGTCTCACGCTGTCCGAGTATCAATAATTCGCTTCATCGGACGAACCAGGGCATTCCCGGACGCGTACCGGCAAGCTATCGAGCCAACGCTGGTTCGGAAGCGAGCTGTGACGACACGAGCAGGATTACCATTCCGGGCACGAAAGGACTTGAAAATCTTCGACAGGACGGCATTTTCTATGCCTGCAGTAAAATCAAATTTCGAGACATCCTCGATGGCTCGAGCACAACGCTGATGATCGGTGAGTCGGAGACGTTAGTCGGATTTGTCAAGGACGGACAGGCGATGGACTTTTGGTGGATCGGCTCTCCCCAAGCCGACCCCTGTCGTTGTGACGGTGGCACAGGTGGAACGGAGTTTACCGAATTCGTCGCCACAACGATCGTGGGGATCAACTTTCGCAAGTTCAATCCGGCCGCCAGCGGCCGGCTGATGGAGATGGCGTTTGGAAGCTACCACCCCGGCGGCGCTCAATTCGCCTTTTGCGACGGTTCATCGCGATATATTGGCCAAGGTGTCGACAAGGTCATCTATCGGGGGCTGGGGAGCCGTGACGGCGAAGAAGTGGTGAACGGAAGATATTGATCGACCGCACGGTACATCATCTTGCGATTCGTCGGACGCTTGGGAACAGCAAAGGTAATACCAATATGTCACGCGGTGTTTCTGGAACATGGTCATTGACGAAAGCGTTATTGTTCATCGTCATCATTTTGCCGGCGAGCGGCTGTAATGATTCGATTGACGCCGACTACAGCGACCTTGACTTGGCAAAGGTCACTGGAACGGTCACTCTCGATGGAAAGAAGCTTGCTGGCGCACGAGTCATCTTTGAGGCGAGTGACACTACCTATTCCTACGGCATTACCGACGATTCCGGATCGTACTCCCTGATGTTTGACTCGATAAAGGCAGGCGTCTTGCCCGGCGAGAAGATCGTCCGAATTACGATGGGCGGTATGGTAAACGAAGGGGAGGACGAGGACGAGCTGGATGGTGCGGAACGGTCTTTAACCGGCATCACGATCCCGGAAAAATACAATCGCGAATCCGAGCTGACTCGAGTCGTCGAATCCGGCTCTCAGACATTTGGCTTTGACTTAAAGTCGGCTCCGTAAGGGGCTTCGCCGATGCAACTGGTTTGCCAGCGTCTTGAGACAAAGAGATAAGCTGATCCACAGCTTATCATTGGGAAGAATCTTCTTTGCTGGGTTGGGACGGCCAAACAGTCGTCGGCAGACGCCAAACGTGAATCGAGTAGTCCCCGTCCTTGTAGAGTCGCGTGGTACCATCAACCGGTCTCCAGTACTTCCCACCGCCCTTCGATCCGTGCGTCTCCAGTTGGAAGCACACGTCTTGCCGCAACCGGCTTCGTGGACCAGTGCGGTGGCTTGCAAAGTCTGCCCTTGCTTTTCGTGAACGGCTAGACGTCGAAGTTCGTGGTAGACAAGCGGGAGCAATTGCTCGGCCGCTAGCCGGTCGCCTTGTTCGATTTGCGAGAGGATTTGGATAACATCGGACATAAACACCATGATACCGCGAGAATAGGATGAATCCATCGCTGCATATTTAGCCAAGTCAAGCAGTTGGCTGGCGCGGTGACCCGTTGCAGCTCACTTCTCTTGATCAGCAATACGTCGGTCTTTTCCAATACGTGAAAACAAGGTATCCAGAAAGTCCGGCACGCCAAGAAAGGACATGCCCTCGGCGTTACCCAGAACTTCGCGAATCGCCACCGCGTCGGAGCCAAGCATGTCCACGTCGGCTTGCAACTGAATCTTGCGTGCCGCCGCCTCGCGTTCCGCCTTAGCAGGCAGAAACGCAACCGAACAGGCCTCCACGGCCGCAGCATGGATTTCCTCCGGCAACATCACCTCCTGGAGTTCAACGCGATCGACATCTAGACCGTATTGGACCACCTTGCCGCGAATCCCCGATTCGAGACGAGTTGCAAGTACCTGCGTCGTATCCTTCAATGACTCATCAGACCCATCAGTCTGCTGCAGATCTGTTGGCAATTCTGATGAGATTTGGCTCGCAACCAGAAAGGCTGTACTTGTCTTGGAAAATTCCTGTCGTCCGACCGACTCGGCCATCATCAAGATCCAGCTTTTCGCCTGCCCTAACTGTAGGGCGCGAGTTTGTCTCGATCCACCGTCACCGTCCCAGTCGTGCCTCGCACCTGCTGCGGACCCGTCTTCGCTGATGGACAGATAGTATTTCTCAAGGTCTATTAAACGCCACCAGATCGTCATCCGAACAGTGACCGGCAGATAGTCCTTCGTGAATACTTGTTGGTCGGTAAAGGGAGTTGATTGAACCGTCAGCGGAGCCCGCAGTCCAACTTGCTCGCCTAGGACTGGAAAAATATATCGGATCCCCCCACCGTCGTTTGGGTTGTTGTCGACGGCGTGGACCTGCTTATTCTTCAAGAACACAACACCCTCGGTCGGCTCCCACAAGATCATCTTTGAAAACCCAAAAAGGACGCTGCGGGACTTTTCGTGACGACTCATCGCTCGTCCTTTGGCCAAGAACAGAGAAACAATCATCATGCCAAGTGCCAAGACCATGACAGCCAACAGAAGGAGTATAAAAATCGCTCGCAGTCCCGAAACTGCGCACACCAGCACAGCGACGCCCGTTAGACCAAGCCACGGCAGCGTGATCCAGGTCATTACTTGTTTCATATTGTCCCAAGCAGGCGGTTCAGACGACGTATTGGCGGTGGCTGTGCTCACTTCACCGAGGTCAATTATTGGAACTTTGAATGGTTTCTTGCATTTCGGACAGAGTACTTGTTTTCCAGCATGGCGGGCAGCGACTTTAATTTTCTGGCCACAATTACAATCAACGATCATGGTTGCCATGTGCTACTTCCTCGTCAGGACCGAGGACTCGGTCAGGATGCTGCTTGAGCGCCACATTTCACTAATTGGCTCGGACATGCGGGTATTTTGCCCCTCGCTGCAGGGAATATCAAGCACGATGAGGCGGCAAGAGTATTGTTTCACACGGGTTTTCTAACCGTATCGCGGGTGGTTGTCATCTCAATCTAGGCAGGTGCGCCCTTACGCAGTTCAACGAATCAACCAATTTGATGACTTCCCAGCGTATGAAAATTCCGATTGGGAGGCACAGGCCCGGTAGGGATTGCGAGAACCGCGCGCAAGAAAAATGCCCGAACTACCGGGGTAGGAATTAGTTCGGGCGGAGTCAAGTCCTGCCCAACTCAACTCATATAGCCGATCGTACCGGGCTTCGCCCGCGATGGGAAACCGCCGGCTATTTGCCAACATTTGCCAACGGTGGGCGAATTTCCGTATAGTGCTGGAGACACTCCTTCTCTTCTGGTGAATCGATATGACTCGCACTCGACGCCGGTTCGTCGCGTTTACAATTTTGTCCGCAATGTTCGCCACCGGCTATTGGTGGATGACGACTGCGGCGGCCACTCCCGAGCAACTGACACACGGCAAAATGCTGTTCGAGCATCAATGGACAGTGGGAGACAAGTTGGCAGGGGAGGGCGACGGTTTGGGGCCCGTTTTCAATGCCGACTCGTGCGTTGCCTGCCATTTCCAGGGCGGAGTCGGTGGGGGCGGACCCAATCAGAACAATGTCCTCGCCTTCCAGGTCATTCCAATGCGAGGTCGGCGCAACGTCGCCTCGGGTGTCGTTCACAGTATGGCGGTACTCGACGAGCTGCTGGAAAGCGAACTGCAAGTGAGCACCTTGTTCCCAATGCTCACCAACCGTCCATCGGTTCGGTACACGAATGAATGCGGTACGTACACCTACCAGCCGCCGGACTTCGACCCCGTGCATTTCGACACGATCAACACGCCGGCCCTTTTTGGCGCAGGTTTGATAGACAAGATCAACTTTGCGTCGGTCCAAATTCACGGCGTAAAGCGATCACTAGGTGCCATCTCGGCATGCCTGGATGGCGACATGTCCCAGATGCTGGCCGGCCGCCTCAAAGGCCGGTTCGGCTGGAAAGGCCAGTTCAATTCGCTCGAAGGTTTTGTGGCGGCAGCCTGTGCGATGGAGGTCGGTCTGAGCAACCCGTTGAAGCCGCAGCCGATCCCCGGCGCTCAGAAGCCGGACGAGAAAGCGAAGTGGGACATGGACCGCAAGCAGCTTCGCGACCTGGTGGCATTCGTGGCCAGCCTGCCCGCGCCGAAGCAGGTACTGCCGGAGGATGCAAAGGAGCGCCAGCTCGTCCTACATGGCGAGACTGTTTTCTCGCGAATCGGCTGTGCCGACTGCCACACTCCCAACTTGGGCGGCATTAACGGCCTGTACAGCGACCTGCGGCTCTACGACATCACTCAAAAGATTGACACATACGGCATGGTGGAGGACAGCGAATTCAAACTGCCAGTGAGCCACCCAACGTTCGAAGAGTGGAAGACGCCACCGCTGTGGGGTGTGGCTGATTCGGCTCCGTATTTCCATGATGGCGGCTCGCCAACCCTCGAGGACGCAATCGATCGGCACGGCGGTTCTGCGGCCAATTCACAGAAGCAATTCACCTTGGCCGGGGCGCCCGATCGCCGCGATTTGCTCGCCTTCCTCAAGAGCTTGCGAGCACCTGCAATGCCGTAAACTATCGGAGCCATTCTTTGTCAGCGGGTACTATCGATTCAAGGCGAGGATGGTAACCACATCGCGTTTCATCACCTCTCTGGCTCGCGTCGAAATGAAAAACTCGCTAGCTGTCGTCACTTAACACCTTACTGTCATCTTGCCCTTGCCCGTTGCGCCGGAAGCCTCCAGCCTGGCTGGTAAATTCGTCAGCCATATCACGAAAGCATGGGTTACAACGGTCAACGTCCTTCTTCGCGACAATCCGGACGCAGCCTACTACGGCAAAAATGCAGGACCACTGGATAAGGCCAAAGTTCTCCTGCGTTGGAAACTGACCGACGGGCGTTACCATTCGTGGGGAACTCCAATTTTGCCAGTGCCACACATTGATTGGTCACTGCTGGCAGAGCCAGTGGCACGAATGGTATGATGTAGCTCCATGCTACTCAACCCGATTCGCCGGCCATGACGGTAAAGCTGAAACTAGTGGACGTCGAAACCAACGATTCCCACTTGGTCACTGGCGAAGTATTCGTGGTGGGACGGGGTCTCGACGCGGATCTAACGGTAACCGACAGCCGGTGTGCACGACGCCAGTTTCGTATCGTGCAGAAGGCTGACCGGTTTTCTTTGGAGCAACTCTCCAAATCTGTCCCGACGTTTTGTGACGATGAACCTGTTGTGGAACGTAGAACGCTCCGCCATGGCATGCAGATCCGCGCCGCCCAAACCGGGTTCGCGGTCGACATCCAGGAAGACCTGGCAACCGAGCAACACCCGCCCCGTTCCAACTACGAACCGGTCCCGCCACCGATTGAGTTTCCTGCATCGGCTCAGACCTACGTTGCGACCCCGTCCGTGCCACCGCTACCCGACTCTATTTCCATCGAAGAGAACATTCTTATCGGTCGCGACGTCGCTGCGGATCTTTGCTTGAAACACATCCAGGTATCACGTCGGCACGCTCGAATCTTCCAACGCGGTGACGACTCGTTCATTCAAGATCTCGGTAGCGCCAACGGAACCTTCCTCGACGGTGAATTGGTCACCGCGCCGCGGCCACTCAAGACGAACGCTATCATTCGGATTGGCCCCTATTCACTGACATTCGCTGGCAGGCGGTTGGTTCCGATGTCCGGCGCCAAGAACGCTCAACTTGAAGGACGTGGCCTGACGCGACGCGTTCCAGATGATGACAATCCGGCTGAATCGAAGACTATTCTTGACGATGTGTCCCTCGTCATTCGACCGGGCGAGTTCGTTTGCCTGCTAGGTCCGTCCGGCTCTGGAAAGAGTACTCTACTCTCCGCACTGAGCGCCCGAACGCCAGCAAACTTCGGCCGTGTCCTGATTAACGGATCCAGCCTGTACGATAATTTCGAGTCGTTGAAATCAGATATCGCCCTGGTGCCTCAAAGAGATACGCTGCACGAATCGCTGAGCGTGGAAGACGCGTTACACTACACGGCTCGCCTGCGACTTCCGGTCGATAGTTCTGACGAAGAAATCGATCGCCAGATCGACGAAGTGCTAAAATCCGTCGGCTTGGAAGAACACCGAGAAAAGCCAATCCGCATTCTCAGCGGCGGGCAACAACGTCGAGCCAGCTTGGCGAACGAGCTGATTTCCAACCCCAGCCTGTTGTTTCTCGATGAGGTCACTTCGGGGCTCGATGAAGAGACCGACCGGGAGATGATGCGTCTCTTTCGTCGCTTGGCCGATTCCGGCATGACGATCGTCTGTGTGACTCACTCGTTGGTCAACATCTCCGACACTTGCCATCTGGTCGTATTTTTGACTGTTGGCGGCAAACTGGCATACGTCGGCACTCCCCGAGAAGCACTCCGCGACCTGGAAATTGATCGCCTGGGCGCGATGTACACGCGTCTTGAGGACAAGCACCAAGGCGACCAACTGAAGAAGGACAACATCGAATCGGAAACGTACCAGAGGTACGTCGTCGAGCGGTTTTCTGACGATGTCGACGCCGCGCCGGAAGAGAACGTCGGAGTGGAAAAACACTATTGGAACAACCGCTTCCGTACGGTGGTTCATCAGTTGCCGCTTCTCTTGAGGCGGTACCGTGCCGTGTTCCTTTCCGACAAGCAGTCAATATACGGCCTGCTGATGCAGTGCCTGGTCGTAGCATTGGTGCTGTTCCTCGTGTTTGGCAACATTGACGATCGGTTATTCTCATTTCGCCGAGCAGCACTCTCCTGCAACGTCCTGTTTGTGCTGGCCGTCTCCTGCTTTTGGTTTGGCTGCAACAACACGGCCAAGGAAATCGTCAAGGAACGAGGAATCTATACCAAGGAGCTGCAAGCGAACCTCGATCCAACCAGCTTCTACCTGTCGAAATTCCTCCTTCAATTGTGCGTGGTGATGACGCAGGCGATGCTGCTGTTATTCCTCGTCAACTGGTGGTGCCATCTTTCTGGTAACTTGCTGAGTCAAGCGTGCATCTTGATTCTCGGTGGGGCGGCGGGAATCGCCGTCGGTCTGTTTATCTCCAGCGTCGCCACCACAGAAGAGACCGCGCTGACATTAGTGCCTTTAGTGCTGATCCCACAGATCATTCTGTCGGATGTGTTTATCCAGCTTGAGGGGATTTCAAAATTCTTGGGCGCCGGCTTCGCTTCCAACTATTGGGTCTATGGAGCCATGCGAGGAACGCTTCCCGACGTGCTGACACGACAACTGAATACACCATTGGCTCCACCGATTAGCTTCCACTGGGCTGTCGTCGCCGTCGGCATTCAGATTGCCGCACTGGGAATGGCTGCCGTGTTCGTACTGCACATCCGCGATCGAGCCATGGCGTCGACCAACAAGTCATTCGCCGAGGCCGTCCGAGAAATCACGCTGTTTCGAGCGATGGTTGGTCTGTTGCGAAAATCGAAGCCCTAACACGTTGATCCGTCAGCTTAAACTCGCGACACTCGTTCCGCCCTAGCGCAATTTAAACCTGATGGGAAGAGAACGAAATTCGGCAGGGTAATAGTGCTTTACTTTCGTGTTGGTAAGGGCCACCGATCGGGACGGTTTTAGGTGCACGACTGCGGTGGCGTAGCCCTGCGAATTGGCCTGCTCATTAAGGGCCTTATACGCTTGTGTGGGATGACGCGACGAAAAGTAGCCGCCACCTCGTCGGCACGCACAGACCGGGCCACTCCCTACGATCCTAGACGATTTGCAGCGACTTTTTGATTTTTTTACGGTTTCTTCGCTCGCCAAACGGCAAGTTGCTGCCCATGTTGCTGGCATTTAAGATGCAGGGAAACTCGATGATCCACTTTTCTACAGCAACATAAAACCGCGACGCACTTACTTATGCCAACCATACAGAAACTGACCCTATTGGCAATCGTCCTTGTCAATTCCACCGCATGGGCCCAGGACCTACCCAACATTATCATTATCTATTCCGATGACTTAGGGTATGGCGACCTATCGGGATACAATCCCGACGCGGCCTATAAGACACCGCGTCTCGATCGCATGGCTGCCGAAGGTGTCAAATTTCTCGACGCCCATAGCCCGTCCACGATTTGCTCCCCATCTCGTTACGGGCTTTACTCAGGCCAACAGGTTTACAGAACTGGTCGAGGATCAACTGCGTTTGAAGGACCAGGCGGACCAAGTTATATCAAGCCGGGTGAACTCACGATCGCTGACATGGTGAAGAAGCAGGGGTACCGCACGGGGGTGTTCGGCAAATGGCACGTCGGACTTACCTGGTACGACAATACAGGTAAGAGACTGGGAGGCGGCTTCAAAAATTCCCTGCTCATCGATTACGAAAAGAGTACGCCACTTGAAGACGGACCCAACACTCGAGGCTTTGATGAGTCGTTCATCACACCCAATTGCCCTACGACCGACCCACTCTATATCTATATCGAAAACGGAATGGTTCCCACTCCGGCTAGCCAACGACATCGAAGAGACAAACTGCCGAATCCCGGTGGAAAGTGGCGGTGGGACAATGACGAAGGCTGGATGTCGCCGGACTACCGTTTTGTGGACGCCGACCTACTGTTCTATGACAAGACGGTGGAGTTCATCACCAAACATCGCAAGAACCACCCCAACAAACCGTTCTTCGTCGTTTTTTCCACGCAGATTTCTCACGCCCCCGTGCTGCCGGCAGCTGAATTCCGAGACAAGTCCGGTGCGGGTCCACGGGGCGACTTTATTCACGAGCTCGATGTATTAACCGGTCGTCTACTCGATGCCATCGACAAATTGGGTATCGACGACAACACCCTGGTGATGTTCAACTCGGACAATGGACCAGAAACTGTGCATACGGATTGGATGCGGCAAGATCACGATCATGATGCCGCCGGCGGTCTTCGCGGTGTGAAACGCGACGGCTGGGAAGGGGGGCATCGAGTTCCGTTTATTGACCGGTGGCCGGGCCGAATTCCTGCGAGCCGCGTATCGAATCAGATGACCAACACCACCGATATCTTTGCCACGGTCGCGTCGGTCGTTGGTTATGAACTACCTGACGATGTGGCGGTCGATAGTTTCGACATGCTACCAGCGATGTTGGGACTTCAGGATGAAAAGGATCCCATTCGGCCGCACATGCTCACGCAGAGTTTCCGGGCTCAGTTTCAGATTCGCCAGGGCAATTGGAAATACTTGGACCACATGGGTTCGGGAGGAAACAATTATTCCAAGGGCATCTTAGAGAAATATGCATTGCCCGAGACGGCGCCCGAAGCGACAGGGCAACTGTTTAATCTTGTCCGCGACCCGGGCGAAACGACGAACTTATTCTTCACGGAATCGGCCAAACGGCGAGAGTTGCAGGCTCTATTGAAAGAGCTTACACCGAAGCAAGGCGGCCGAAGCGCGCCGAGGAATCGTAAACCGCTCGGCATAGCAAATATTCCGCGATTGAAATAGTGAAGAGCGTTAGCGTCCGGTTCACGAAAGACACTGGCGAAGCCAGTGCCACACATTACATCAACCCAACCAGCTAATGAAGATCCAGCGTGTCGCTCAAACGACGAGCAATCCTACGAGTGAATTCATAGGGACTATTACAAGCGGCGAGAATAGCGGTGCTGTGTGGCAAGGCGTTGTCTCCTGTCATCTCCAACGCCCGGATCGCGTACAGGCCCGTCAAGAGGTTGTCGTTCGCGATTTCGTTAGCTAACGCTTTCGCGGCACCGGCCTTACCAAGTCGAAACATAGCAAGAGAAGCAGCGACCCGAACACCTGATGAAGAATCTCGTAGCATCGGGGCCAAGTCGTCCACGCTTGCCGCATCTCCTCGCACGCCCAGCGATGTCGCCGCCCAATAACGAATACTGTCTTGCTCGCTTTTCAGACCATCGACCAACACTTGGGACTCTGTCGCATCGATGACTCGCAGCAGATCGCGGATCAGCGTCCTGTTCTCCTCGCGTTGCAGCACGCGGTATTTACTTCCAAATTTCGCGCCCAGCTCTTCAAGAATCGGCTCAGGGATCAAGCCAACGTCTCGGCTTTCCACCATCCACTCGTAGAGTGCGGTGCGCAGCCCGTCAACGGTCTCAGCATGCTTAGAATCG
The DNA here is from genome assembly GCA_012959465.1 of Planctomycetaceae bacterium. Taxonomy (GTDB): domain Bacteria; phylum Planctomycetota; class Planctomycetia; order Pirellulales; family Pirellulaceae; genus UWMA-0346. Next base: position 1,756 of record DUDC01000272.1, on the reverse strand, counting down.
CCTGCCAAGTTGATGGTTTCATGAGGATCATTCTCTAGATCGTAAAGCTCCTCCCTGGGTCGGGTTGGATTAAAAACACGCGATTGAAGTTCTGTGAGTTTCCCCTGCAAGTGGAGCGATCGCATCGTCTTGACAATGGTCTTGCCGTCCTTGTATTGGTTTGGTTGCAGATGTGGCAGATGGGGTAGGAAATTACGAATGTACTTGTACTTGGCAGTGCGAACAGAGCGTTGAATTTCGACGGTTTCATCACACCGGTCACGCGCCGAGATGATCATCTCCCGCGGCCGGTAGTCGTTGGCAAATACGTCGACGCCCTGAACGTGCTTCGGAATCTCAATTCCCGCCAAGGCAAGCGATGACGCGGCAATGTCGATGTGCGACACAAGGTCTGTTCGCACACTGTTCGTATCCTTGGCATCTGGATTCCGTACGATCAGAGGTACGCGTATCCCTTCTTCATACAGGAACTGCTTACCTCGCACGTGACTCACACCGTGGTCCGTCCAGAAGAAAACGACTGTCGAGTCGGCGATCTTCTCGTCCTCCAGGCGTTGTAGTATCGCACCGGTTTCGATGTCGGTTTGCACCCACGAATTTAGATAGCTCGCCCAGTCGTTTCGGAGGACAGGGTGATCCGGATAGTACGGCGGGAGTACAACAGCAGCGGGGTCCGTGGAGTGTTTCTTAACGCTTCGGTTCTTTCCTCCCCGCAATTGAATCTGTGCAAAGAACGGCTGCCCCGGTTTTCTTCCAGCCCAATCGGCTCCGTCGTAATCCGACTTGTCCCAGACGAAATTGTAGTCGGTCTTTCCGAACTTCGAATTCGCGAGCCCAGTCGCGGAATTGCAGGAGTAATAGCCGGCGTTCTTGAACAACCGGGGAATTGACGGGATCGGTAGTCGGTAGCTGTCGAAGAACGCCTCCGTTCCTCGCGCCTTTCCTTTACTGCCTTGACTGCGATGATTGTGCGAACCGAGCGTCGTCTGGTACATGCCGGTTACCATCGCAGAACGGCACGGCGAGCAGACAGGGCAGGTAACGAAAGCGCGATCAAATTGCACACCTTGTTCGGCCAACCGATCGAGGTGAGGTGTTTTAATGAGTTTCTGGCCGTAGCTACCTATATGTGGGGAGGCATCTTCTACGACAATCCAAATAATATTCGGACGAGTTGATTGGGCCGACGCCAGATTCGCGAATACGACCAGCCAAAAAAAGCACAAGAGAATCTGTCGTTTTGTCACCATAGAATCCAGCGTATTGTTGGAATGATGTGAGCAGCGCGCGAGACCACCGTTTGGTCCTAGTTTACCTAGTCCTGACAAGCTCAGGGGCCCAGTAGGTCACTTTCGCCGAAAGTGACCAAACAAGACGCGATCCAACATCAAGCATCAACGCAGTAAGAAACACGACTCCATGTCGACCGTGACTGAGATTTCGAGTTGCGTGGCGCGTGGCACGTTGGGAATTCGAAACCACCCCAACTTGTCGGTGAAGACCTGCCCGTACCTGTCGGGACCATAGTCGGAATTGACAACCGTGACCTTGGCATTCACGACGGGTTCGTTCTTCTCGTCTTTCAAAATCCCACGGACCTCTCCGCCAATTTCCAATTCGACGACAAGTTCCGTTATTGACCCGGTATCAAGTGGACCGTTGCCACCAGAACTGTGACGGCAATGAAACAGCGATTGGCAATTATCGCGTCAAACACTACCGACGCCCAGAACCTGAGATCTACCAAGTACCTGGG